>JBGAKX010000214.1:0-5431 GCA_044224215.1 Blastocatellia bacterium | reverse complement strand
GATGGATGTACGTCGGCGTGATGCCGGCGGACATCGACAGGTAGATTCGTCCGTCCATCGTGACGTCGACGGCCTCGACGATGGCTACGTCGATCGGATCGAGTATCCCGTGCGAGATGTAGTTCGGGACGTGGCTCAGGTGCATGTCGAGGAACTCGATCTCGCCGCGGTTGATGCGGTCCCGCATGTCCGGTGTCGACTGGTACGGCAGACGCTTGCGCACGGCGCCCGTACGGGCGAGCACGCCATCCAGTTCTTCACCGGTTGACGCGCCGGTGAACAGGTTGAATGCGAATTCGCGCCCCTGCGCGGTCTCGTCGTGAATCCGCTTGGCGTATGCGGCCGGGATCACCTTTGGATAGGCATTCGTGAATCCGCTCGTCGCAATCGTGCCCTTCTCGGGCAGCATTGCCGCGGCGTCTTCCGCGCTCATCAATCGTGCGTCGACAAAGCCGTTGTGTTTCATCGCTCGGTAAACCTGTAGCTCTGAAGTGTCTTGACGTACTGGGCCCGCTCGAATGCGGCCGGGTCCGGACAGCTGCGCTGGCTCATGCTGCCCTGCATCTGACGAACCGACTCATATTCGTGCTTCTCCATCCATTCGGCAACACCCTGCTCGATCGTCGGAATCGTCCCGACGCCATGCTTGAGCAGCGTGGAGCAGAGCATGGTGGCATCGGCTCCAACCATCAAGAGCTTCAACACGTCGTGGGCCCAGTGCACGCCGCTGGTCGCCGCAAGACTCAGGGACCGCTGGCCTCGCAGGATCGCGATCCATCTGAGGGGCAGCCGCATTGCCTGGGGCGTGCTGAGCAGAATATTGGGCACGACCTCGAGGTTCTCGAGGTCGATATCGGGCTGGTAGAACCGGTTGAACATCACCAGCCCGCGCGCGCCGGCCGTCTCGAGGCGCATGGCCATGTTCGCCATGCTGCTGAAGAACGGGCTCAGCTTGACGGCCACAGGGATCGTGACGGCCCCGGTCACGCTCGTGACCGTGTTGACGTACTGCTGTTCGATCCACTCGGACGTCATATCGGGGTCCGTCGCGATCTCGTAGATGTTCAACTCGATCGCGTCCGCGCCCGCCTCCTGCATGTTCCGGGCGTACGAGACCCATCCACCCTCGGTCGAGCCGTTCAGACTTGCGATGATGGGCACTGCGACCGATGCCTTCGCCCGCCGGATGTGCTCGAGGTACTCCTCCGGGCCCACGTGAAACGCCGACGGCTCGGGGAAGTAGCTCAGCGCTTCCGCATAACTGTGGGTGCCGTGGGTCAGATGGTGATGGAGGTCGAAACGCTCCTGTCGCAGCTGCTCTTCGAACAGCGAATGCAGGACGACCGCCGAGATCCCCGCGTCCTCCATTCGTCGAATTCCGTCGAGGTCTTCAGAGAGCGGGCTCGCCGACGCGACGAGCGGAGTCCGGAGGTCCATTCCCAGGTAGGTCGTCCTGAGGTCCATTGGCGTCTTCTGGGGTGCCGTCGCGGTCATTGTGCTGCTCCTTCCGTCGTGCGCGCTGCAAGGTATTCGTACATTCGCCAGCGCGCCGTCACGTCGTTCTGCGCCTCGGCGAACAATCGCCGCGCGACGTCGGGATGCGTCTTGGTCAGCATCTTGAATCGGTTCTCGAGGTTCAGGTACTGCTCGAGCGGCGCCTTTGGCGCGCGGGAATCGAGTATCAGCGGATTCTCACCGTTGGCGGCGCGCTCGGGGTTGTAGCGGTAGAGCAGCCACTGGCCCGTATCGACGGCCGCCTTCTGGTTCTGCATGCCCTTCTCCATCGTGATGCCGTGGGCGATACAGTGGCTGTAGGCGATGATCAGCGACGGGCCGTTGTACGCTTCGGCCTCGAGGAAGGCCTTCAGCGTGTGCTCGTCCTTTGCGCCCATCGCGACGCTTGCGACGTAGATGTTTCCGTACGTCATCGCGATCAGACCGAGATCCTTCTTGCCGACGGGCTTGCCGCCCGCGGCGAATTTTGCGACTGCGGCGCGCGGCGTGGCCTTTGACATCTGGCCGCCCGTGTTCGAGTAGACCTCGGTGTCGAGCACGAGCGCATTCACGTCGTGGCCGCTTGCAAGCACGTGATCGAGTCCGCCAAACCCGATGTCGTACGCCCATCCATCGCCGCCGATGATCCAGACGCTCTTCTTCACGAGCATGTCGGCGAGCGACAGCAGGCTGCGCGCGTCGGGCGAATCCATCGTTCGGAGCCGCTCCTTGAGCAATTCGACGCGTTCGCGTTGATCGAAGATCTCGGGCTCGGAGGTCTGCACGGCTTCGAGGATCGGCGTCGCAAGCTCGTCGCCGATCGTGCCGGCGAGCGTCGTGAGCAGATGCCGTGCCTGGTCGCGCTGCTTGTCGATCGAGAGCCGGAATCCGAGACCGAACTCGGCGTTGTCTTCGAACAGCGAGTTCGACCACGCCGGGCCGCGTCCGTCCGCGTTCTTTGTCCACGGCGTCGTCGGAAGATTGCCGCCGTAGATCGACGAGCAGCCGGTCGCGTTTGCGATGATCGCGCGGTCGCCGAACAGCTGGCTCACGAGCTTGACGTACGGCGTCTCGCCGCAGCCCGAGCACGCACCCGAGAACTCGAAGAGCGGTTCCTGGACCTGCTGCTGGCGAATGCTCGAAATCTTGATGAGTCGCCGGTCGAGTTCCGGAAGCGTCAGGAAGTAGTCCCAGTTCTTGCTCTCGGGCTCGCGGAGCGGCGGCTGCGGGCTCATGTTGAGCGCCTTCAGCCGCGTCTCGGACTTGTTCTTTGCGGGGCAGACGTCGACGCAGATCGCGCAGCCGGTGCAATCCTCGGGCGCGACCTGGATCGAGTACTGCAGCCCGGCCCACTCCTTGTCGCGCGAGTCGCACGACTTGAAGGTCTCGGGCGCCGTGTCGAGATGCTTTGGATCAAAGACCTTGATTCTGATCACGCCGTGCGGACAGACCATCGCGCATTTGCCGCACTGGATGCATATCTTTGTGTCCCACACCGGAATCTCGAGCGCGATGTTGCGCTTCTCCCACTTGGCCGTGCCGGTCGGAAACGTTCCGTCGCACGGCATGGCGCTCACCGGCAACGAGTCGCCGCGGCCGGCGATGATCTCGCCAAGCACGTTGCGCACGAATTCGGGCGCGCCGGGAGCAACGGGCGCCGGCATGTCAAAGCCGTTATCGGACGCCGCCGGCACGGTCACTTCGTGAAGGTGCTCGAGTGTCGAGTCGACTGCAGCGAGGTTCATCTTCACGATGTCGTCGCCCTTGCGACCGTAGGTCTCGACGATCGACGCCTTGATGGCTTCGATCGCCTGTTCGCGCGGCAGTACGCCCGAGATTGCAAAGAAGCAGACCTGCATGACCGTGTTGATGCGACCGCCCATGCCGCTCTGGCGTGCCACCGAGTACGCATCGATCACGTAGAACCTGAGCCGCTTGGCGATGATCGTCTCGCGCACCGTGCGCGGCAGCGTGCTCCATACGGTTTCGGGTGAATGCGCCGTGTTGAGCAGGAACGTGCCGCCGGGCGCCGCCTCGGCGAGCATGTCGTACCGTTCGAGAAACACCGGCTGGTGGCAGGCCACGAAGTTGGCGCTCGTGATCAGGTAGCTCGACCGGATCGGCTCGGGGCCGAACCTGAGGTGCGAGATCGTGACGGCGCCCGACTTCTTGGAATCGTAGACAAAGTATCCCTGCGCGAAGTTCGACGTCTGTTCGCCGATGATCTTGATCGAATTCTTGTTGGCGCCCACCGTGCCGTCCGCGCCAAGCCCGTAGAAGAGCGCTCGCACGACGCTGTCCGGTTCGACCGAGAACGCGCTGTCGACGGGAAGGCTCGTGTGCGTCACGTCGTCGTTGATGCCGACCGTGAAGTGGTTCTTCGGCTTGTCGGCGGCGAGGTTGTCGAACACCGCCTTGACCATCGCCGGAGTGAACTCCTTGGAGGAGAGCCCGTAACGCCCTCCGACGACCACCGGCATCGCGACGAAGCGATCGCCGGCGTGCTCGTGCAACGCGGCAACGCTGTCCAGGTAGAGCGGTTCGCCGAGGCTGCCGGGCTCCTTTGTCCGATCGAGCACGGCGATCGCCTGTGTCGATGGGGGGAGCGCGTTGACGAACGCGGCGCCGTCGAACGGCCGATACAGGCGAACCTTCAGCACTCCGACCTTCTCGCCCGCCTTCGAAAGCGCGTCGACCGTTTCGTGCGCCGCCTCGGCGCCCGAGCCCATCATTACGATCACCCGGTCCGCATCCGCGGGACCGTGGTAGTCGAACAGCCGGTACGTGCGGCCCGTGAGCTCTGCAAACCGGTCCATCGTCTTTTGTACCGTTGGGCTGCACGCGGTGTAGAACGTGTTGACCGTCTCGCGCGCCTGGAAGTAGACGTCCGGATTCTGCGCGGTTCCCCGCAGTACCGGATGGTCGGGCGAGAGCGCCCGCGCCCGGTGCTGCCGAACAAGGTCGTCGTCGATCATTGCCGCGAGGGTGTCGTTGTCGAGCGTGACGACCTTGGACTCTTCGTGCGACGTGCGGAATCCGTCAAAGAAGTGGAGGAACGGTATGCGCGACCCGAGCGAGGCGGCCTGAGAGATCACGGCAAAGTCCATCGCTTCCTGCACCGAGCCCGAACAGAGCATCACAAAGCCCGTCGCCCTCGTGGCCATGACGTCGCTGTGGTCGCCGAAGATCGAGAGTGCCTGCGCGGCAAGCGATCGCGCGGCGACGTGGATGACAGCCGGCGTCAGTTCGCCGGCGATCTTGTACATGTTCGGGATCATCAGGAGCAGGCCCTGCGAGGCCGTGAACGTCGTCGTCAGCGAGCCCGCCTGCAGCGCGCCGTGAACGGCGCCCGCGGCGCCGCCTTCGCTCTGCATTTCGACGACCGTCGGCACCACACCCCAGATGTTCGGCTGGCCTTCGGCCGCCCATTGGTCGGACCATTCGCCCATGTTCGAGGATGGCGTGATCGGGTAGATCGCGATGACTTCGTTGATGCGGAACGCGACGTTCGCGACCGCTTCGTTTCCGTCCATTGTCTTGTAGTTTGGTTCCGCCATCAGGTGGGTGCTCCGTTTCCGAGGTTGGTATTGAGCAACCCTTTATGCAATGGCCGTGCCCGGAGGCCCCCAAGTGCAAGTAGCGCCGAAGTCGTTCAAATCCATACAGTTGTGGAGTTGGACGACGCAGCCTCGGGCGGCCGAATCGGGCCAGAATGCGCCGGCGGCGGCAGATTCGCGCAGCGGGGGGCGGGTCGCATCCGGTGCGGGGCCGACCCTTTCAGGGTCGTTGCGGTGTTTGGCGTTGACCGGGGGTCGTCGTCGCTGCGCTCCTCGACCCCCGGCTATTCTCCGGCACCCCTTCGGGGTGCTCGGAATTGGCATCGCATTCGCGCCGAGTCGCATGCGTGCGCGCGTGGCTTAACGGATCAGACGCCATC
>JBGAKX010000213.1:0-6181 GCA_044224215.1 Blastocatellia bacterium | reverse complement strand
CGACATCATCGTCCGCACCGCGAACTGGGAGGCGAAGTTCTCGAACAAGGGCGGCGTCGCCACGTCGTGGAAGCTGCTCGCCGATCAGAACGGCCAGAAGATCCTCGCCGACGACAACGGCGAGCTCGAGCTGATCTCGCCCGTCGCGCTGGCGACGATTGGCGCGCCGCTCCGTCTCGCCGTGACCGGCGACGACGACCTGAGCGCGCGTCTGAACCAGACGACCGGCGCGGTGACCGCTCGCACCGCGGATGGCGCCGACATCCCGACCGACGCGCCGATCACGATCGCCGACGGGCAGACCGTCGAACTTGCGTTCGCGATCACCGACGCGCCGACGAACCAGGTCGTCACCAAGAAGTTCACGTTTACGGGAGGCCAGTTCGACGGCGCCGTGACCGTCGACAGCACCGCCGGCGCCAAGCCGTTCGGGCTCGTCATCGGACCGCGCATTGGCGACCAGTCGGTCAAGAAGGAAGGTTCGTACAGCCATACGCCGCCGCAGGCGATCGTCGTCACCGACGCCGGCAAGTCGCACTACCTCGCAGGCAGCAGCGTATCGAACGGTCAGCAGTTCATCGACGGCATTCCGCGGTGGGCCGGCGTCGCCGACAACTACTTTGGAATGATCGTCGCGACGACCGATCCGCTCCAGGCACAGGTGCTCGCAACCAACGCAAAGCTCAAGCTCGTCGAAAGCGACGAGAAGGAGCACGACTTTGTCTCGGTGGTCGTACCCGTGCCGAGCGGCAAGCCCGCCGCGCTGTTCGTCGGTCCCAAGGACCCGCGCGTGTTCGAACCGGCGGCGGTGCGCGCAACAGCGACGATCGGCGCCCCCGTCGACTACACGTCGCTGATCAACTACGGCTTCTTCTGGTTTCTGACCAAGCCGCTGATGCCGGTCATCGACACCGCGCTCCACTGGACGAACGTGATCACCAGCAACTACGGCTGGTCGATCATCATCGTCACCGCACTGTTCAACCTCGTCTTCTTCCCGTTGCGCTACAAGAGCTCGGTCTCGATGAAGCGCGCGGCAAAGCTGCAGCCCCAGATGAAGGAGCTGCAGGCCAAGATGAAGAAGTACAAGCCGACCGATCCGCAGTTCAAGGAACTGCAGACCGAGCAGATGGCGCTGATGAAGCAGGGGAACCCGCTCGGCGGGTGTCTGCCGCTGCTGCTTCAGTTCCCGTTCTTCTGGGCGTTCTTCACGTACTTCTCGACCTCGTTCGTCGTGCGCAAGCAGCCGTGGATCGGCTGGGTCCACGACCTCACCGCGCCGGATCCGTACTACATCCTGCCGGTGCTGATGTGCGCCGCGCAGATCGGGTCGATGCTGATCACGCCGATGCCGAACTCCGACGATCCGGCGATGAAGATGCAGCGGCGGCTGATGACGTGGGTGATGCCGATCGCGTTCACATACTTCTTCTTCATCACGGCGCCGAGCGGCCTGATGCTCTACTGGATGACGCTCAACCTCGTCGGCATCGGCATTCAGTACGTGATCAACAAGATGATGCCGCCCGACGTCCAGGGCGCGATCGAGCCGCCCGCAAAGACTTCGAAGAAGTCGAGCAAGAACCCGCCGGCGGCCGAGCTCGTCGGGAGCGAGAAGTAGCCATGAGGGAAGAGATCCTGGAGTTCGTCGAGGACATGTGTGACACCGCCGGCTTTGAGCTCGATGTCGACGTCGAGGCGTCCGACAACGACTCCGGCGACTTCCGCGTGGTGCTGTCGGGGCCGGATCGCGGGCTGCTGCTGAGCCGCGGCGCCGAGCTGCTCGACGCGCTCGAGTACATCACGAGCCGCGCGTTCGGGAAGCAGATGCGCCACGATGCCAAGATCGTGTTCGACTCCGGCAACTACCGGCACATGCGCGAAGTCGAGCTGCAGCTGATGGCCGGGAAGGGCGCCGAGCGCGTGCGCGCGTCGCGCGCGCCGTTCACGTTCGAGGCGATGTCGCCGAGCGAGCGCCGCATCATCCACCTCGCGCTTGCCGACGATGCGACGGTCAGGACCGAATCCGTCGGCGAAGGCGCCGACCGCAAGGTGCGCATCGTCCCGGCATAAGAGTACCGGCCGCAAATCTGCGCAAATCCGCGTGAATCTGCGGCCTGATTTCCGATGCTTGATGACACCGTCGTCGCTATCGCAACACCACCGGGCCGCGGCGGCATCGGCGTCCTCAGGCTGAGCGGCTCGCGCGCCGTCGAGATCGCGTCCACCGTCACGCGCGCGCGAATCACCGAACCGAACCGCGCCGTCGTCACCGACCTCGTCGACGGCGACACCGTCATCGACCACGTCGTCGTCACGACCTTTCGCGCGCCCCACAGCTACACCGGCGAGGACACCGTCGAGATCTCGTGCCACGGCGCACCGATCGTGCTGGGGACAGCCCTCGACACGCTGCTCCGAGCCGGCTGCCGTCTTGCGACGCCGGGCGAGTTCACGCTGCGCGCGTTCGTCAACGGCCGCATCGACCTCACGCAGGCCGAAGCCGTCCGCGATCTCGTCGACGCGCAGACGTCGTGGCAGGCGCGTCGGGCGCAGCGCCAGTTGCGCGGTGAGCTGTCGACACGGCTCGCTCCGCTCACGGAGCGGCTGCTCGAACTGATCGTGCACCTCGAGTCGACCGTCGAATTTGTCGAGGACGAGATCGAGCCGGCGAGCCGCGCCGCGCTCACCGAAGAGCTCGAACGCGCGGCGCGCGAACTTGCGGAGCTCGCGTCGAGCTACCGCGTGGGCCGTCTCGTGACCGAAGGCGTCGGCGTCGCGATCGTCGGCCCGCCGAATGCCGGCAAGTCAAGTGTTTTCAATAGATTAGTAGAGTCCGAGCGCGCGATCGTGACGGAAGTGCCCGGCACGACGCGCGACCTGGTGAGCGAGCGGGTGGTCGTCGGCGGGATCCCGTTTCGGCTGGTCGACACGGCGGGGCTGCGCGACACCGAGGACCGCGTGGAGTCGATCGGCATCGAGCGAACGCGCGGCGCGATCGCCGACGCCGACGTGGTGCTCGTCGTGGTGGACGTGTCGGATGCGGACGCGGTCGATTCGCTCGTCCCGTTGCTCGCGGCAACCGAGGGCCTGCGGCGGATCGTCGTGCTCAACAAGACGGATCTTGCGTCGCCGTCGCCGGAGCTCGCGTTGCTGGCCGGCGACAGCGCGGTTGCGATGTCCGCGCTCACCGGTGAAGGAATCGACGCGCTGCGTGATTCGCTACTCGAGCTCTCGGGCGCGGGGACGGGCCTCACGGACGACACGCTGATGGTGACGAACGCGCGCCATCACGCATTGCTCTCCGCGGCGGCCGCGCATCTTGCCGAGTCGAGCGGTGCGCTTCTCGACGGCCTGAGCGAAGAGATCGCGCTCGTCGGATTGCACGGCGCATTGCGCGATCTCGGCGAGCTTACGGGCGAGACGGCGATCGACGACATCCTGAATCGCATCTTCTCGACGTTCTGCATTGGAAAATAGAGCCGCAGATTCGCGCAGATCTGCGTTAATCTGCGACGAGAAGAAGGAAAGCGTTAGCCGCAGATAGACGCAGATAATCGCAGATCAGAAGTAGGCGTTCACGCTTGTTGTTTGATTAGCGTTTGTCTGCGTTAATCTGCGGCAAGAATCTTATGCCTGTGTTTGACGAACAGTTTGACGTGATCGTCATCGGCGGCGGCCACGCCGGCTGCGAAGCGGCGCACGCCGCCGCGCGGCTCGGCGCTAGGACCGCGCTCGTCACGATCAATCTCGACCTCGTTGGGCAGATGTCCTGCAACCCCGCAATCGGCGGTGTCGCCAAGGGCCACATGGTCCGCGAGATCGACGCGCTCGGCGGCATCATGGGCACGGTCGCCGACCGCACCGGCATTCAGTTCCGGCTGCTCAACCGCAGCCGCGGCCCCGCGGTGCAGTCGCCGCGCTGCCAGTCGGACCGCGCGACGTACCGCGCCGAGATCCGCCGCGTGCTCGAGCACACGCCGAACCTCCACCTCAAGCAGGCCGAAGTCGTCGAGCTGATGATCGAGAACGGTCGCGCCGTCGGCGTGGAGATGATCGACTCGCGACGGATGGGCGCGACGTCGATCGTACTCACGACGGGAACGTTTCTGAACGGGCTGGTCCACATCGGCGACCACACCTACCAGGCGGGCCGATCGGGTGAGATCCCGGCGATCCGTCTGGCCGAATCCGTGCGCCGGATCGGGTTCCGGATGGGCCGTCTGAAGACCGGGACGCCGCCCCGCCTGGATGGCCGCACGATCGATTTCTCCATTCTCGAAAGGCAAGAAGGCGACGTGCCTCCCGTGCCCTTTTCGTTCCGTACCGGGTCGATCGATCAGCCCCAGATCTGCTGCCACATAACCTATACGAATCAACAACTTCATGACGTTATTGGCTCCAATCTGGATCGGTCCCCGCTGTACTCGGGCAAAATAGGCGGCACCGGACCACGGTACTGCCCGTCGATCGAGGACAAGGTCGTCAAGTTCCCACACAAGGACCGGCACCAGCTGTTCCTCGAGCCCGAGGGCTACGACACGCACGAGACCTACATCAACGGCCTGTCGACGTCGCTGCCCGTCGATGTCCAGCAGGCGATGCTCGAGAAGATCCCGGGACTCGAGCACGTCACGATGCTCCGGCCCGGCTACGCGATCGAGTACGACTTTGTCGATCCGACCGAACTGCGCGCGACGCTCGAGACAAAGCGGGTCTCGGGCCTCTTCCACGCCGGCCAGATCAACGGCACGTCGGGATACGAAGAGGCGGCGGGGCAGGGGCTCGTCGCCGGGATCAATGCCGCGGCGAACGCGCTCGGGCGCGAGTCGTGGGTGTTCCCGCGCGAGCTCGGCTACGTCGGCGTGATGATCGACGACCTCGTCACGCGCGGCGCCGACGAGCCGTACCGGATGTTCACGTCGCGGTCCGAATCGCGGCTGGTGCTCAGGTACGACACGGCGGACCGGCGGCTGACCGAGACCGGCAGGCGGCTTGGTCTCGTCGACGACTCGCATTGGGAGTCGTACACCGCACGCCAGGCCCGAATCGCCGCTGTCGAGGCCGAAATTGACCGTATCCGGGTCGCTACTGGCACGATCTGGCAGGATATGCTCGCCGAGGACGGGATTTCGATCACGGAGAAGACGCCTCTCGCGAACCTCATGAAACGGCCCGAATTCACGGTGGCGCACCTCCGGATGGTGGTTCCGGAGCAGGTTCAGGACGCGTCGGACGAGGAACTGGGCGTCGTGCTCAACGACGCGAAGTACAGCGGCTACGTCCAGAGCCAGGAAGTGCAGGCCGGCCGGCTGCGGGCCGCGCGCGCCCGGCGGATTCCGGACGGTATCGACTACGGGTCGATTTCCGGGCTCTCGACCGAGATCGCCGAGAAGCTCGCGCGCACGCGCCCCGAGACGCTCGCGCAGGCGGGAAGCCTGCCCGGCATGACGCCGGCCGCCATCAACCTGCTCGCGGTCTGGATCGCGCTCGAAGAGCGCCGCGCGGCGCCGTGAGCGTCGCCACGTTTCGCGATGCGGTCGAGCGGTTCGCACCGGAGTACGGGCTGACGCTCGATTCCGCGGTGGTCGACCGGTTCGAGGCACATTACGAACTGCTCGTGCGCTGGAACCGGCGGCTCAACCTGACGCGGATCACCGCGCCGGAAGAGGCCGCGCGGAGGCACTTTCTCGAGTCGGCGTTTCTGACGATGCTCGTCGACGAGCCGGCGGCGGTGGTCGACGTCGGGTCGGGGGCCGGGTTTCCGGGGTTGCCACTTGCGTGCGTGTGGTCGGCGGCGGAGGTGACGCTCGTCGAGCCGCTGGCCAAGCGGTGCGTGTTCTTGAAGGAGGTCGTACGTTTGGTTGGGCTGACAAACGTGCGTGTCGTCCAGGCGAAGTTCTCGGCGGGGCTGGTCCCGGCGGACGCGCTGCTGGTGTGCCGGGCGCTCGACGGGTTCGACGAGCTGCTGCCGGAGTTGATGCGGTCGCCGGCGCGCGACGTCGCGCTGTTCTCGGAGCCGGGGTTGCTCGAGCTCGCGGGCGCGTTCCGGCCAGGGGGACGGGTGGTTCCGCTGCCTGCGTCCGACCGGCGGATGGTGGGTGTGTTCCACGTGGAACGATAGAGGCAAGGCTTGGGGCCTGAGCGCTACCGCGCCCAGCTCTGTTCCCAGCGTTCCGGC
>JBGAKX010000032.1:16677-38960 GCA_044224215.1 Blastocatellia bacterium | reverse complement strand
GCGCGTACACGGTCATGCGAGGACTGCTCGAGGGCAGCGCCCCGCCCTCACCCGCGCTGATCAAGGCCGAGCTCGTTGCCGCTGCGACACCGGTGGCGGGTCAGTTTGCGGGCCCGGTGCTGCCGGACGCGCGGCAGGGATACGGACGCGTGACGCTGGAACCAGTCTTTGATGACGCGGCGCGAATCCTCGTCGACCAGAGCGTCGTGTTCGGAGGCCCCGGTGAATCGCACGTTGAAACAGGCGACGTCGGTGATCCCGAACGGCCGTTTCGAGTTGCGCTCGTCTGGACGGACGCTCCCGGCCTTCCCGCGGTTGCGGCCCAGGTAAACGACCTCGACCTCGAAGTCCGCGTCGGGGATGTCGTCTACCGTGGTAACGCATTCGACGGCTTCTTCTCGACGCCGAATCCGGCGACGCCGTTCGATGCGCTCAACAACGCGGAGGCCGTCACAATTCCTGCGGGCGTTCGCGGCCCATTCACCGTAACTGTCCGCGCCATGGCAATTTCGGGCGATGGTGTGCCCGGAAACGGAGACCCGACGGACCAGGACTTTGCGCTCGTCATCTACAACGTCGACGACGGACGATGGTCGGGACCGCCCGCTCCGGTCATCTCGGACGTCGTTGCCAAGCGAAGAAACGGATTCAAGCTGCTCGTTGTCGCTGACCGCGTAAACTCGGCGTTGCAGGTCGAGATCAACGGAAACCTCGTCGCCGCGGATCGCGTGAAGGTGCTTCTGCCCAAGTCTTCGCTCAAGGTGAAGGGCCCTGCGTCATCGCTCGGACTGGTGTCCGGCGACAACGCGATCGTCGTCGTCGAAGGCGACAAGCGCTCTGCCGTCTACAATTTCCGATACTCTCCGTGAGCGCGGCGGCCGGGCTGTATTTATTGCCTTTGCCCCTAAAGTGTTCTAGACTGCCCGAAAGTTCCAGCTAACATCATCGAGAGCGTTCAAGAGCAACACGCACCGGTTTTTGCCGCTCTCCGCGGGGGTCTCGATGCCGAACAAGATTCTTCTTGCCGACGACAGCATTACGATCCAGAAGGTTGTAAACCTGACGTTTACCGACGAAGGCATCAACGTTGTCACGGTCGGCAACGGCGAACTCGCGCTGAAGAAGCTGTCGGAAGAGCAGTTTGATCTTGTGCTCGCCGACATCTTCATGCCCGGCCGCAACGGCTACGAGGTCTGCGAGTTCATCAAGGCGAATCCTCAGCTCGGCGACATTCCGGTGATTCTGCTGGTCGGTGCGTTTGAGCCGTTCGACAAGAGCGAGGCCGCGCGTGTCCGCGCCGACGGCCATCTGACCAAGCCGTTCGAGTCGCGGATCCTGATCGAGACCGTGAAGCGCATGCTCGCCGAGGCCAATGCCCGCAAGGCCGCGGCCGAAGCCGAGCACTCCGGCGGATACAAGGGCCAGGTCGTCGGGTGGGACGTCCCCACGGCGCAGATCGACATGACGACTCCGTCCTACGAAGACGCCGAGCCCGAGCCGCCGCCGTACGATCCGTACGCGTCAACCGCGAAGCTGACAGCTTCCGAAGTTGCGGATGAAGCTGCTCGCCGCGCCGCGGGGCAGACCACCACGTTTGGGTCACAGCCCGAGGCGGTGACGAGGGACGACTTTGCGAGCGCGTCGCCATTCGTTCCGCCGCAAACGTTCCAGTATTCGGAAGTTGCGGACACGACGCCGACGGCGCAGCCGATCTCGGGTCCTCCGGATTCGGTGTCCGGGTTCTCGTATCAGCAGACCAGCGGTCCGCTCAGCCAGGCGGACGGCGATTCCGCGTCGCCATTCGGCTACCGCGACATCCACTCGACGGATTCGCCGCTTGATCTGCCGCCGGATCTTGCGGTCATCGAACAGAACGCGCACGAGCCGGCAGTAATCGACGAGGTTCGGGATCCGCTGCTCGAGACGTTCGCGGATGTTTCCGATAGCACCGCCGAGCTCGTATCCGCGCCCTCGCCGGGCCTGGAGGTCAACGAGCAACCGCAGGGAGAGTCGACGTTGAACGTCCTTCCGACCGACAACATCACCTCTGCGTGGGACCCGCAGGCGCAGCCGCCTGCGTTCGAGGAGCACGTCGAGCCGGAACCGGAGCCCGAACCCGAACCCGAACCGATGCCCGGCCCCGAGATGTGGCAGACACAGGCGTACCCGCAGGATGCAGCCCCGTTCTCACTGCCCGAAGAGCCGTCAGAGGACACGTCTGAATCGCACGCGATTTCGGATTGGACGCCCGTGGTCGAGACGTCGGCCGACGCCGAGCCGGACATCACGGCCGATCAGGGATCGCCGTCGGTGAGCGACTTCGAGGACGAAGCCGTCTTCGAGGAGCCTGTCCACACCGAGGAACCCGAACCCGAGGTCGTCGTGGCGAGTGAAGCCGTCGTGGTTGCCGAAGAGGTCGCCGTCGTATCGGCTCCCGCGAATGGATCGAGCGCGCTTCACGCCGGAATCCCGCAGGAGCTGATGGACGAGATCGTGCGGCGTACGGTCGAACGGATGAGCGACGACGTGATTCGCGAGATTGCGTGGGACGTCGTCCCCGAACTGGCCGAGCAGATCATCCGTAAGCGCTTGAGCGGGAACGGGTAAGACGACCGCAGCCAACGTCTGGCAAAGGCGCGGAGCACGACCGGTGCTTCGCGCCTTTGCGCATGCGCGCGCGAACCCTCTATCATGCGGGTTTCGATTTCACGCACCTTCGAAAACTATGAGCAAAACCGAGATCGCACCACAGTATTCGCCCGCGACCGCCGAGGAGCACTGGTACCGCGTATGGGAGGAGCGCGGCGACTTTACACCGGATCCAGGCCAGCCGGCGCCGATGTATTCGATCGTCATTCCTCCGCCGAACGTGACCGGATACCTTCATATGGGCCACGCGCTGCAGCACACGTTGATGGACATCCTCGTGCGCAGAAAGCGGATGCTCGGTCAGTGCACGCTATGGCTTCCGGGAACCGACCACGCGGGAATCGCGACCCAGGTCGTCGTCGAGCGCCAGTTGCTCAAGGAAGAGGGAATCACGCGGCAGGACCTCGGGCGCGAGGCGTTCGAGAAGCGCGTGTGGGCGTGGCGCGAGCACTCGGGCGGCACGATCCAGCGCCAGATCCGCCGCGAAGGCGCATCGGTCGACTGGACACGCGAGCGGTTTACGCTCGACGACGGCCTGTCGCACGCCGTTCGCGAAGTGTTCGTGTCGCTGTACGAAGAAGGCCTGATCTATCGCGGCGCGCGAATGGTCAACTGGTGCGTCGAGCACGGAGCACTTTCGGATCTCGAATCGCCAAAGGAAGAGGTGAAGGGAAGCCTGACCGAGATCCGCTATCCGGTGAAGGATTCCGACGAACTCGTCACAGTGGCGACGACACGGCCCGAGACAATGCTCGGCGATACCGCCATTGCCGTGCATCCGGACGACGAACGGTACGCGCACCTGATCGGAAAGATGGCTGTCCTGCCGCTCATCGGACGCGAGATTCCGTTCGTGGCCGACGCCGCCGTGGAGCGCGAATTCGGGACGGGCGCGGTGAAGGTGACGCCCGCGCACGATCCGACGGACTTCGAGATCGGCCGGCGCCACAACCTTGATCAGGTCGTGGTGATCGGTCCCGACGGGTCGATGACGGAAGAGGCGGGTGCATACGCGGGGCTCGATCGCTTCGAGGCACGCAAGCGCGTGGTCGAGGATCTCGAGGCGCTCGGGCTGCTCGGCGAGATCAAGGAGCACGTGCACCAGGTTCCGAAGTGCCAGCGCTGCAAACAGGTGATCGAGCCGCTGATCTCGGAGCAGTGGTTCCTCGACGTCAAGGACATGGCGAACGAGGCGCTGGAGGCCGTTCGCGACGGGCGAACGAAATTCACACCCGAACGCTGGACAAAGGTCTACACCGACTGGATGGAGAACATCCAGCCGTGGTGCATCTCGCGCCAGCTATGGTGGGGACATCGGATCCCGGCGTGGTACTGCGACGCGTGCGGCGCGATGACCGTCGCCCGGGACACACCGGCGGCGTGCGGAAGCTGCGGCGCATCGGAACTGCGTCAGGATGAGGATGTGCTCGACACCTGGTTCTCGTCGGCTTTATGGCCGTTCTCGACGCTCGGCTGGCCCGAGAAGACGCGCGACCTCGAACGCTTCTATCCGACGAGTGTGCTCGTCACCGGGTTTGACATCATCTTCTTCTGGGTCGCGCGGATGATGATGATGGGCCTGAAGTTCATGAAGGACGTTCCGTTTACCGAAGTTGTCGTCACCGGTCTGATCCTCGATCCAAAGGGCGAGAAGATGTCCAAGACGCGCAACAACGTCGTAGACCCGCTCGACGTGTTCGACAAGTACGGCGTCGACGCGACGCGCTTTGCGCTTGCCGCCGCCGCACAGGCGGGCAGCGACATCCGGTGGCGCGACGACCGTGTCGAGGAGTACCGGAACTTTGCGAACAAGATCTGGAACGCCGCGCGGTTTGTGCTGATGAACGTCGGCGAATTGCCGCCGGAGTGGATCGATACACCGGACCAGCCTGCGTCGCTCGCGGACCGCTGGATTCTGAGCCGGCTCAACCGCACGTCCACCGCCGTCAACAAGGCGATCGACGAGTATCGATTTCACGAGGCCGCCGCCGAGCTGTATCACTTCTTCTGGGACGAGTTCTGCAGCTGGTACATCGAGCTGTCGAAGCCGCTTGTTGCATCGCGCGAGGACTCGCTCGACGTGACGGCGGCGCATCACCGCATCGCGCACGTGCTCGAGACGAGCCTCAGACTGTTGAGCCCGTTCATGCCATATCTGACCGAGGAGATCTGGCAGCGGCTTGGCGGCGGGCCGTCGGACGCGATGCCGTCCGTGGGTCTGGCGCCGTATCCGCAGGGCGATCCCGAGCGAGTGGATGCGTCGGCGGAAGCGGGGATGGGCTACGTCATCGAATTGATCACGAAGGTGCGCAACGTACGCTCCGAAATGATGCTGGGCTCAAAGCCCGTGCGGTTGATTGTGGCAACGCGCGACGCCGAGGTGCGGCGGCTGGTGAACGAGAACCGTTCGGAGATTCTGCGGCTCGCGCGTGTCGAGACGCTCGATCTCGTCGAGGAGATGCCTGAGCTCGGCGTTGCCGCGCGTGACGTGCTCGTTGGCGCCGAGATCGCGGTTCCGCTGGGGGGATTGATCGACGTGTCGGTCGAGCGGGCGCGGCTCGAGAAAGAGGTGGAGAAGGCGGTCAAGGAGCGCGATCCGATGCGCAGGAAGCTCGAGAACGCGAGCTTTGTCGAGCGGGCCGCGGCGGACGTCGTCGAACAGACGCGCGCGCGTGTCGCCGAGCTCGACGCCAAGATCGTCCACCTCGAAGCGCTCGTCGCGTCGATGAAGGATTAGCCGCAGATTCACGCAAATTTGCGCAGATCTGCGCGAATCTGCGGCTACTCTTCTTCCGTGCGCAATCGCTCGAGCACCGCGGCGTCCTCGAGCGTCGTCGTGTCGCCGACGCCTTCGCCGGATGCGATCGCGCGCAACAGCCGTCGCATGATCTTCCCCGACCGCGTCTTCGGCAGCTGGTCGCTGAACCGGATGTCGTCGGGTCGCGCGAGCGGACCGATCTCGTGCGCGATGTGCGCTCGCAGGGCGTCCTTCAGGTTGTCGCAGGGTTCGTGACCGCCACTGAGCGTCACGAACGCGACGATGGCGTTGCCCTTGATCTCGTCGGGTCTCGCGACGACTGCCGCTTCGGCGACCGCTTCGTGGCTGACGAGCGCGCTCTCGATCTCCATGGTTCCAAGGCGGTGACCCGAGACGTTGATGACGTCGTCCACCCGTCCCATGATCCAGAAATACCCGTCCGCATCGCGTCGCGCGCCATCGCCCGCAAAATATACGCCCGGCATCTCGCTCCAGTACTGGCTCACGTACCGGTCCGCATCGTTGTAGATCGTTCGCAGCATCGACGGCCACGGCCGGCGGATGATCAGGTAGCCGCCTTCGCCGGCGCCGACCGGAGTGCCATCCTTTGAGACCACATCGGCGACGACGCCGGGCATCGGCTTCGTCGCGCTGCCTGGTTTTGTCGCTATTGCGCCGGGCATCGGCGAGATCATGATCGCGCCGGTCTCGGTCTGCCACCACGTGTCCACGACCGGACACCGCCCGCCGCCGATGACCTTGCTGTACCACATCCACGCCTCGGGATTGATTGGTTCGCCCACCGTTCCGAGCAGACGCAGGCTCGAGAGGTCGTGCTTTCGAGGCCAGCCCTCACCCCACTTGACGAACGCGCGGATTGCCGTCGGCGCCGTGTAGAAGATCGATACGCGGTACTTCTCGATGATGCGCCAGAAGCGGTCGGGCTCGGGCCAGTTGGGTGCGCCTTCGTACATAAGAACGGTCGCGCCATTCGCGAGCGGACCGTACGCTACATAACTGTGGCCCGTCACCCAGCCGATGTCCGCAGTGCACCAGTAGGTATCGGTGTCCTTGAGGTCGAACACCCACTGCGCGGTCTTGTACGTCGCAACCATGTAGCCGCCCGTCGTGTGAACGATGCCCTTCGGCTTTCCGGTCGTGCCCGACGTGTAGAGGATGTAGAGCGGGTGTTCCGAGTCCAGCGGCTCCGCCGGACATTCGCTCGCGGCGCCTTCCATCAACTCGTCCCACCAGTGATCGCGACCCGCGGTGAACTCGACCTTGTGCGCGGTGCGGCGCACGACGACGACGTCCGTGACGGAGGGACACTGGGAAACCGCCTCGTCGACTGCGTGCTTCAATTCGACGATCGTGCCGCGGCGAAACGCCCCATCGGCGGTGACGACCACGCGCGCCTCGGCGTCGTTGATGCGGTCGCGCAGCGCCTCGCCGCTAAACCCCCCAAACACAATGCTGTGAGGCGCGCCGATGCGCGCGCACGCAAGCATTGCGATCACGAGCTCGGGCACCATGCCCATGTAGATCGCGACGCGGTCGCCCTTTGCAACACCAAGATTCTTGAGGACGTTTGCGAATTTGCAGACCTCGCGATGGAGTCCCTGGTACGTCAGGACCCGCTCGTCGCCGGGTTCACCCTCCCACATGATTGCAGCCTTGTTGCGCCGCCACGAATCCAGGTGCCGATCGAGACAGTTGTAGGAAATGTTGGTCGTGCCGCCGACGAACCACCGCGCAAATGGTTCGTTCCATTCGAGAACGCGTTCCCAGCGCCTGAACCAGTGCAGTTCGGACGCTACGTCGGACCAGAATCCGTCGGGGTCGTCGACCGACCGTCGGTAGAGCGCCTCGTACGCCTCGACGCCGCTGACGTTGGCCTGGCCGCGAAACGCTTCGGAGGGCTCGAAGAGCCGGTTTTCGTGCAGCACCGACGTGATGTTCTGCCCCGCGTTCGGATCCGACATGGGTTCACCTCCGGATGTGGTTGGTGATTGTACAGGCACACGGCCGGCGCACGACAAGGACCGGAAGCGGTCGAAATCCAGTTGCTTGACACTGCCTGAGGCGGCATCTATAATGCCGACTTGTATTTGCACCCTCTCGCTCGTTTCCAACAACTGCAAGCTGTATCGTCGGTCACAACTCAAAAAGAGGAGCGGCGCTCGCCAAATGCGTCCGCGGCGGGCCGTAAGCAAGCGCCGAAGACACGGTGATCAAGGTAGATATCGTTAACAATGTCGCAGAGCGCACGGGCGTTTCCAAGGTGAAGGCCGAGGAGGCCGTCGAGGCTCTCTTCGAGTCGATGAAGGAAGCCCTCCGCCGGGGCGAGCGCATCGAGTTGCGCGGATTCGGAGTGTTCGTCGTCAAGCCGCGGAAACGTGGAGTGGGCCGAAATCCTCGAACTGGTGAGGTTACGGACATTCCTCCCGGCAAGACGATCCGCTTCAAGCCGGGCAAAGAGCTGCAGCAGTAGCGAGGTCCAACCCGCCCGCTGGTCAATATCGTGGACACCACCGACAGCTCATACTTGAGCGACGGTACAGGCCAGCCGATTCATGTGCAGCCCCGCCCGGCGTCCGCTCCTTCAACCGGCCGTATCCTGTTTCACATCGCACTCGTAATCGCCTCGGGCGTCACGACGACGCTCATGGGGACGATTCTGGCCATCGACGTGCCCGTAGACGATTCGCTGGGTGCGGTCGGGGTTGCTGCCAGCCTTGCACAGGCGGTGATCTCAAACCCGAAGTTCCTCGTAAGTGGCCTCATCTATTCGTTTACCGTCCTGATGATCCTCGGGGCCCACGAGCTCGGGCACTACATCGCGTGCAGGTACTATGGAGTCGACGCAACTCTGCCGTTCTTCATTCCCGCGCCGCCTCCCGTCCTGTTTGGGACTTTTGGCGCGTTCATCAAGATCAAGTCCCCGTTTCCGACGCGCCGGGCGCTATTCGACGTGGGTATCGCGGGTCCGCTTGCCGGCTTCGCGTTTGCGCTGCCAGCTTCCGTTGTCGGGCTCCTCTTTTCCGAGCCTGCGCCAAGATCCGCGCTCGAGGGCGGACTCGTGTTTCACGATCCGCTGCTGTTCGTCCTGATCCAGAGGCTCTTCGGGCTCCCCGAAGCGATCGTGTGGAACCCAATCCAGTTCGCGGCGTGGGTCGGCATCTTTGCGACGGGGCTGAACCTGCTGCCGGTCGGACAGCTCGACGGCGGGCACGCCGTCGCTGCGCTCGTCGGCCGGCGAGGCCATCGCCTTGTGTCGATCGTGTTCTTCGGGTCCGTGACCGCAATCGCGGTGCTTTCGTACGTGTGGTTCGGCAGCCCGGCGTGGTTCCTGTTCGTTGCGCTGCTTGGCCTGCTCGCATTCCGGTCGCATCCGATGCCGCTGCAGTACGAGCCTGAGATCGGACGAGGGCGGCAACTGGTCGCCGCCCTCGTCGCGCTCGTCTTTCTGCTGTCGTTCATGCCGTTCCCGCTCACCGTCGACTGATCGCGGAGCGGGACGCGGCCGGCGTCAGCGCGGCTTCGGTGTCGTGTCGCGCGCCACGACGTATCCGACGATCGTGTCGAGCTTCCACCCCCCTCGCTGCATCTGCCGCGGAAGCTTTGACGGGTCGTTAGTGACCGTCAGGAAGTGGTTCGCCGCACGGTCGCCGTCGAGGCGTACCCATCGGTAGAGCGGGACCAGGCCGTCGGACGCAGCGGTCGCGACGAATCCGAGCCGCGTGCCGCGCTCGCGCTTCTTCGCATCGGCCTTCGAGAGCGTTTCGATCTCACTGCCACGCAACGTCAAGTAGAACAGGCCGCGCTCGTTCGCAGCGTTCGGGTCGGGCCGGTAGTTGACGAGCTCTTCCGACGGGCCCTTGGTCTTTGTACCGAGCGCGTCGGTGAACAGGAAGAAGTCGGCGTTCTTGCCTGTCTCGGCGTTGTCCGGGTTGTCGACCTTGAAGAAACGCCAGCCTTCGGGGCCGCCCTGCGTCTCGGCTGCGACGTAGTCGCGTCCGATCGCCGACAGCGCGATTTCGTTCTTGATCGACGTCGTGAGCGTGTCGGTTTCGGGGAACACGTGCGTCTCGGGCGCCTGCTTTGTGACGAGCGACGACAAGTCATAGCTCACGACGAAGCGGTAGTCGACTGGCTTGACACTCTTCGCGCCGAGCCCGAGCGGCGCCGGAGCCTCGAGCCGCGCCGTCTTCCGGGCGCCGTCCACAATCTCGATCGTTCCTTCGACAGGGATCTTCTGCTTGTCGGGCGTCAGAAGCGCGACGTTTCCAAGCCGTATCGCCGTCGTGCCGATGTTGCGGACGTCGATCTCGATCGGGATCGTGATCGTCGACGAGGTGAGTGTGACCACCTTGGGGACGGTCATCGAGACGGTGGCGTCGATGGTCTTGCCGCCCGCGCCGGCGTTCGTGACCTGAAGGCGGTACCAGTTCGACTGGCGGCCGTCGGGATTGACGACGCGAAGTTCGTAGACGCCGGTCGTCGGAAGCATGTTCGGCGTGACCTCGACGGTCAGCACGATGCCGTTGGTCGCGCTCGCACGTGCGACGATCGGGATCGCCTTGCCGGTCGAGTTCTCGCCCTCGCCCCTCAGCAGGACCTTGGCTCCCTTCTCGTCGATGCCCTGGCCGAGCAGGTCGACGCGCTGCGATTTCACGCCGCGCATGTCAACGCGGTCGGGATTGAGCTGCGAGATCGCCACGATGGCCGACTCGCCCGGTAGACCGGGCTTTGCCTCGACGATCTCGAGCGGAATCGTGTCCGACGCCTGACCGTCCGGGCTGACGACCGTCACGATGACGGTACGCGGCTTGTCGAGCAGTTCCGCGGGGACCTGAAACACGAGCGTCTGGTCGACGAGGTTCGCGCGCGCTTCGGCCGACGTCGGTCCCGAACGCATCTTGATCGTCGACGCGTCCTTCAGGTCCTTGCCGTGAATCGTGACGTGGATGTTCCGGCTACCGGCCTGCACCTGGGCGGGCGTGATGCGCTCGACGACCGGCTTGCGAGGTCCCGGTGCTGGAGGCTGGGTGACCGGCGCGGGAGTTCGGACCTCGAGCGCATACCAGTCCGAGACGGATTCGTCCGGATTCTTGACGCGGACCTCGAGCGTCGCCGGCTTGCGGACGAGATCGGCAGGCAGCGTTGCGCGCACAGACGTCGCGCTATCGAAGACTGTTGCACAGTCGACGCCCGCGCCCTTGGTTGCCTTCACGCGCGCGCGCACCACAGCCTTCTTGGCAAAGCCAGAGCCGGAGACCGTGATGTCGACGGGCGACGTGCCGGCGTCGACGGCCACGGGCGATATCCCGGCGATCTTGACGGTGCTGCCGGGCGCCTGGATGGCGAGACCGGCCTGGGACGTCGTCAACAGTGCGATGAGTGCTACTACGACAAAACGTACGGATACCATGAGAACCTCCGGATCATGACCAACTGCCCAGGATGATGACGATGGTGTACAGGACGTCCGACGACCCGAGACACCCCAAGCGTTGCCTCCGCCGCGCTAGCGCCCCCATCCAACGTCTGTGCTCGCGCCGCCCGGCTTGAGGGACGCGATGCCCATGAGAACCCAAAACACCGCGGACATGAAGACCCCGTCGTGCTTGCGAATCAATGCGGTCTGGCTCCTGCGCAGTTCACCGCGCATGCGCGCGAGCGCAAGCGAAGCCGATCCTCCGCCGACGTGGCGTACCTGCGTGCCGGTCAGAAGATGTACCGAACGCCCCGATTCGCGAAGCATGCGACAGAGATCTTCGTCTTCGGAATACATGAAGAAGCGTTCGTCAAAGCCGCCAGCCTCGCGAAATGCGTTGCGATCGATGGCCAGAGACGCGCCGACAACCCAGTCCACCTCGGGATGTGGCCCTGCGAGTTCGTCCGGACAATACGATCGCCGGAGCGCTCGCCACGGCACGATGCGCGAGAGGCCACAGACTTCCGCAAACTGGTTGAGCGGAGTCAGAAAGCGGCCGCACGAAAACTGGGGCGATCCGTCGGGTGAAACGAGCTGGCATCCTGCGACGGCAGCGGCAGGCGTGGCATCGAGGAACTCGACGAGAGCACGCAGCACGCCGGAGCGAAGCGTCGCGTCCGAGTTCAGCATCAGCAGATAGCGACCCGTTGCGCGCACGGCACCCCGGTTGCACGCCGCCGAGAATCCGATGTTCGTGTCGGACTCGATGACGACGACCTGCGGCATCGTTGCGGCGATCGCTTCGACCGTGCCGTCATCCGACGCGTTGTCGACGACGATGATCTCCGTCGAGACGCCGTCGGCGTTCGATGCGGAAACGACCGACTCGAGACACGCCATCGTCAGGTCGCGCGTGCGCCACGACACGACGATCACCGACACGTCCGGAGGCCGGTTGACATCCTGTTCAGGCACGCGGCGGACCACCTGCGGCTGCACGCTTGACGGTTTCGATATCAAACGGCGTAAGCGCATACGTCTCGGCCTTCGCGAAATAATCGGCCGCCGTCGTGGATGTCTGAGGATTTCCGGCCCGGACTTCGCGGTAGTAGCGGCCAAGATAGAGATTGGCGAACGGGCTGTTCTGGTTCTTCTGGTAGATGACCTCGAGTTGCGTGCGCGCGTCGTCGAGGCGCCCGGTCTTCCACAGCAGACTGGCAAGCACCGCGCGATCCGCCATGGACGCGGGGTTCGCCGCGACGCGCGACGTGAGGTCCGCGATCGTCTGCGGGATCTCGCCGCGCATCTGCAGAACGCTCGCGTAGAACTCCTGCGTTCTCAGCATATCCGGCTGCCGGGAAAGGATTCCGGCGAGATCGTCGCGCGCACCTGCCGTTTCGCCTGACTGGGCGTTCAACCACGCAAGCTCGGTCTGGTACATCGCCACGACGACGTCGGGCGAGAGATGCCACGACCGGGCGCTCTCGCCGATGTCGCTCGCGAGCGCGGCCCGGTACACGTCGCGCGCGTCGTCGATCCGGCCGAGCGTTGCGTACGTCGACGCGAGGTTGAAATAGGCCTTTACAAAGGTCGGATCTCGCTGGATGGTCTCCTCGTAATACGGGATCGCACGCTGATGCTCGCCCCGATTCGTCAGGACGAGCCCGTAGTTGTACGCCGCGCGCGGCGACTGCGGAACCGCCTTGTACGTGGCCTCCCACAGCGTGGCTTCGTCGAGCCAGTCGCGCTCGCGAACGACCGATCGCGCCGCAAGCAACGCAATCGCAACGATGCACGCGCCGAGCGCGACGCGCTGCCACAGCTCTGGCGCGCCGGCGCGCTCGAGCGCGATCAGTCCGCCGGCGAGAAAGAGGCCCGCACCGAACATCGGCAGGTAGAGGTAGTGATCGGCGACGATCTCGTGGTGCGGAATGATCTGGCTCGCTGGTAGCAACGTGACGAGAAACCACGCGACGCCAAATCCGGCGACACGATGCGTCGTCCTCACGATCAGCCACAACGATCCAACCGAGAGCGCGAGCAGGAGAATCACGGCCGGGATCACGCGCGGATCCGAAAAGCCCGACGCCGGGTCGAACGCACCGTAATACTGCGCGGCGAGCGTCCGGGGCCAGACCGTAAGAAAGACGTAGTGCGCGTACGTCAGCGGGACCGTCAGCAGGTTGTTGAGCGCGCTACCGCCCCAGTACTCGATGTCGGCCCCGATCAGGCGCGTCGTGGCCCGGCGAATCTCGATCGTGTAGTACGCAAATCCGGCGAGCGCCGCGACCGCCACTGCATAGAGGATCACGCCTTCGCGCGCGATGCGTCGGATGACGTCGCCGAGCGGCGGCCGTTCGTTGTCGTCGTCGAGCGCCGTTGCGCGCCACACGTCCCATAGCGCGCAGACGAGCGGGAAGCTTGCCGCCATCTCCTTGGACGCGAGGCTCAACAGGAACAGCACGGCCGTGGCTCCAAGCCATATGTACCGGCGCGAGCGCACGGTCGCATCGCGAAACTGGGCGTACGCGAGAAACCCCGCGAGAAAGAAGAGCGTGAACAGCACGTCGCGCCGGCCGGAGATGTACGCTACGGACTCGACCTGTACCGGGTGGACAGCGAATACAAGCGCCGCGACGAGCGACGCCACGCGCGCGCCACCGGTGACGCGGCGGGCGACGAGCAGTGCCAGAACGCAGTTCCCTGCGTGGATCAGGATGTTGGTGATGCGAAAGCCGGTCGGGTTGAGCCCCCAGACCGCATAGTCGAGCGCGTACGAGATCGTCCGCAACGGGCGGTAGTTGTTTGCAAGCGACGAGCTGAGGTTCCAGAACGAGCGCAGCTTGTGGTCGTTGACGATCAGGTCCGCGTCGTCGAATACGAATCCGTTCTTCAGGCTCGGCGAATAGAGCGCAAAGGCGAGCACGACGAGCGCGATCGAGCACACGACCCAGAACAGCGTTGTTCGGTCCCATGCGGCGCTTCGGGTCGGCGCCGATTCGATTGCCGGCTGTCGCCTGGGCTTGCTCATCGAGCCGCGGTCCGGGGCGCTACCGGCTCGGAACGACGCGGTAGACTGCGCCGTCGGACACCACGATCAGCCGGTCCGAGAGCCGGAAGAACTGCGCGAGGTCGCGATGCTCTTCGAGCACTCTGGCATACTCGGCGCTTCCTGCGACCACCTCGACGACCGGAAGATTCGCAGTCGCAACGTAGCTGGTGTCGACAAGGAAACCGTCAGGATTCGACGCGAACGTCTTGTCGCCGACGCGGCGGAATCGCGCCGAGGGTGCCGGTTCGGGCGGCGATGGTGGATGATTCGGCGCGGACGCGGCGCGCGGCGGCGCAGGAACAGGCTGTGTGAGCGGTGTCGCAGAGGGCGCCGCCGGCAGCGGATGCACCTCGGGCCGCGGCATAGGTCGCATGTACGACGGGTCCGTGTATGCCGGCGCGGCGGGATAGCCGGGGACGGCGAGATCCGGGACGCCGGTCGCCGGATTGATCGAACCGGACGCGGGGTTCGTGTCCAACTCGTCGCCGGTTTCGGTCGTCGAGGAACGCTGCGACTGGCGGTTCGAAGGGGACGCTGACGATCGCGCGGGAGCGTAGGTAAGGTCGGTCGGCGGCGGTTGCAGTCGCATCTGGGAACGCGCCGCGAGCACCAGCAGGGCGCCGGCGACGACGACCACGAGAAACGCGCCGAATAGGAGGCCGAGCCGGAGCAGCAGCATCGTGGCCCAGCTCGGTCTGCCCGTCGTGTTCAAATCGTCGTTCGTCATGAAACAACAAATATTAACAGAGGCACAGCGGTTGTTGCACGTGCACGGAGCTCGTGGATGTCCGAGCACCCCGGAGGGGTGCGGGGAAATAGCCGGGGGTCGAGGAGCGAACGCGCGACGACGACCCCCGGATGGCCCGTGGCACACGATAGGACCCTGTAAGGGTCCGGCTCGGGTCCGACCCCTTCAGGGTCGCAACCGAGAATCGTGACAACCGGGGGTCGTCGTCGCTGCGCTCCCTCGACCCCCGGCTATTCTCCCGCACCCCTTCGGGGTGCCTCGAACCCGCGACTTACCAGAGGCACTTCGGTTGTTGCACGTGCACGGAGCTCGTGGATGTCCGGGCACCCCATCGGGGTGTCTCGAACCGGGGACTGAGCGCGGACCGTCTCAGTTTCCCGGCGATCCCGTCCGTCCGGTCAACGCCCTGAAAACCGTCCCGAGCTCGCCAATCCGCAACGCCAACCCGCACGCGACGAACGTAACGATCCCGACGGCAACCGACGCCGCAACCTGTATGACGGGCGACGCCGCAAGCGACCTCGACGTGGCCCAGCACACGACGCCCATCACCGCCGATGCCGCAAGCGTCTTCAGACCAGTCCGCAGCACGGCCCTGCCGTCAAACCCTCCGATGCGTACGCGCAACACCGCCAGGGCAACGATGAAATTCGCCGTCACCGTGATCGACGTCGACAATGCCAACCCCCGATGGTCCCAGCCGAACCCCAGGATCAGGATCGCGCTGATGACGATGTTCATTCCGACCGCGCAGAGCGAAATGCGCAGCGGCGTCATCGCGTCATTCAGCGCATAGAATGCGTCGGTCACCGCCTTGACCGCGGAGTACCCCGTCAGTCCGAGCGCGTAATACAGCAACGCGCCGCCGGCCATCTCAGAGTCGTTCGCCGTAAACGCGCCGTGCTGGTAGATGAGCGTGATGATCTGTCGGCTCAGCACGGCGAGCCCGACGCTCGACGGAATCGTCAGCACCAGCATCAGCCTGAGCGCGTGCGACAGCGTCGCGCGGAATCCTTCGCGATCGTTCTCGGCCGCGTGCCGCGCAAGCGCCGGAAGGTTCGTCGTCGACACTGCGACGCCAAAGATCCCGATCGGCAGGTACATCACCCGGAACGCGACGTTGATCCACGACAGCCATCCCGCGCCCGCGCTCGCGAACACCGTATTCACGAACACGTTCACCTGCACGGCCGCAACGCCGAGCGTGGCGGGCCCGATCAGCCTGCCGACGCGACGTACGCCCGGGTCGCGAAGGCTCATCTCAGGCCGCCACCGGAAACCGACCGACCGAACCTGGGGCACCTGCACCAACCACTGGAGCAGACCGCCGACGAGCACGCCGACGGCCATGCCGATCGCCGGATGAATCCCGTAGCGCGGACACAGCACCGCGCCGCTCACGCCGACCGCGATCGCCCCGACGTTGAAGAATGCGGACGACAACGCCGGCAGCCCGAAGCGTCGCCGGCTGTTCAGAATCCCCATCGCGATCGCTGCGAGCGTCACGAGCGGCAGGAATGGAAACATGATCCGCGTCAGAAAGATCGTCAGATCGCGCTTTGTCGCAAAGCCGAAACTCTGATCGGGCGGCAGCGGCGTGTCGAAACCCTGTCCGGGCAGCATCACGGCGACGATCTGCGGCGCGAACACGATCCCGAGCAGCGTGAGGATGCCGACAGCAACGAGCGCGAGATTCAGCACCCGGTTCGCGAGAAGCCACGTCGCGTCGCTGCCCTCCTTCACGTCCGTCTCGGTAAACGTCGTGACGAATGCCTTTGAGAGCGCACCCTCGCCGAACAGGTCGCGCAGCATGTTCGGTATGCGAAACGCTGCGTTGTACGCATCCAGCGCGAGCCCGGTCGCGAACATGTGCGCGAGGATGATCTCTCGCGCAAGCCCCAGCAGTCGCGACGTGAGCACCGCGGCGGACACGATGCCCGCGGAACGCGTGAGCTTCGTGCCGGACTCGGTCATCGTCGGATCCGGCGGAGCACGCTGCGCACTTCAGGCACGCCAAGAAGCGACGAGCCGCCGAGATAGATCAGTCCGAACGGCGCAAGCACGATTCCGGCGAGCAGCACCGGGTGCATCGGCGGCACGACGATCCGCAGCCCCCATCCGACGGCCGCTCCGGCGAGCGCCGCCGCCCACAGTCGCGCAACGTACGACGCAGGCAGCCCCGTTCGGCCGATGCGCTTGTTCAGCGTGTGCCGCAACAGCGAAAACTCGACCCAACCCGCGACGCCGGCCGAGGCCGTCAGGCCCGCGACTCCCCAGCGAGGGTCG
This sequence comes from Blastocatellia bacterium, assembly GCA_044224215.1. Classification (GTDB taxonomy): domain Bacteria; phylum Acidobacteriota; class Blastocatellia; order UBA7656; family JADIYM01; genus DAOMFM01. The sequence continues at coordinate 22,030 of JBGAKX010000032.1, read as the reverse complement.
ATGCCGAGCGCAACGGGAAGCGGAATTGCGCACAGGTACCCGAGCACGGTGGTCAAAACAACGCGCAGAATCGCGAACCGCAGCGGAGTTCGCGTGTCGCGCAACGCATAGTAGGTCGACGAATAGAGGCGCCCGAGCGTCGTCGCAAGCAGGCCGACCGCCGAGCCCGCAAGCGTCGCCCATACGTGCCGTGCGCTGTCGGTCGTGAACTGTCCGGACTGAAACAGCGCGGCCGCAATCACGTCGCCAAACGCCAGAAACGCAACGGCCGAGGGAACGATGAAGAACGCGATCTGGCGAAGCCCGGCATCGAGGCGCCCACGGAGTTGCACCGCGATCTCGTCGTCGGTGCCGATTGCGCTTGCCATTGCCGGAAGCTCGGCCGCCGAGATCGCCATGCCGAACAGACTGACCGGCAGCAGGTAGAGCGTCTGAGCGTACGTCAGATCGGACACCGCGCCGGTTGGGAGAAGACTCGCGAGGAGCGCGTCAACGTACCCGCTGATCTGAACGACGCCGCGGCTTATGAACACGGGCACGAAGTTGCCGACCACGACGAGCAGGCTTGCGGACCGGATGTCGATCGCGAATCGCAAACCCTTGGCAAGACGCAATACGACGGGAAGCTGTATCCCGAACTGCAGCCCGGCACCCGCCACCGAGCCCCACGCGAGCGCGACCGCGAGACGTTCCTGGCCGAGGCTGCCGAACGCGACGAGCGTCGCAATCATCGCGAAGTTCCACAACACCGGCGAGATATAGCTGAGAAAGAACCTCCGGTGGCTGTTCAGCACGCCGAGACACCAGGCCGAGAGGACGAAGATCCCGGCGCCGGGAAACAGGATCTGGACGAGCCGGATCGTCAGGTCGCGTTTCTCGCCCTCGAAGCCGGGCGCGATGGCATCGATCAGCCACGGTGTCGTGAGCACGCCGATGAGCACGAGGATCGATGCGACCAGCGTCAGCAGCGCGACGATTGCGCCGGCGAGCCGGCCGGCCTCGCGCTCGTCGCCGCGCGCCAGCATGTTTGCATAGACCGGGATGAACGACGCCGACAGGACGCCTTCACCGAAGAGGTTCTGCAGAAAGTTGGGGATCCGGAACGCCGCGTTGAACGCGTCCGCCGCATCGGTGCTCCCAAAGTAGTGGGCGAAGACCCGCGTTCTGATCAGTCCCGCCAGCCGGCTGAGCAGGATCCCCGCGGCGACGAGAAACGCATGTCTTGATCGCCGGTCGGGAGGCGGAGAAGGCGATACCGCTGCGCTCTCGGCGGACGCTGCCGGGTGAACGTCGGGGTCTGGGCGGTTGGTCGTCATGCCAGCGAACTGCCGTGTCGGGATCTCGGCGGCGATGCGGTCGCCGCTCGCCTGCTTATCCCCAAACCCCTTGTCCCGCAATCACTTGACGGTTGTCGTGATGTTCGTCGTAAGTACGTCGTTGAGTGCACAGATCGCCGCCCGCTTTGGACGCTGAGGGAGCGCGACCTTGAATTCCTTGGACGAATTCCCGACGAGCGGCGCCTGGCCGAGACGCGCCCATCCCTTTCCAAAATCCAGATAGACCGGGACCTGCATCTTGAAGTCGTCGCTGACGCCCGACTGCGTCACCTTTGCGATCAGCATTGTCTTGCCGCCCTCGTCGGCGAGTGAATACTCGAACGCGTACGCCGGAACCTGTGAGCCGTAAACCCACTGGTCAAAGAACCAGTCGATCTTTCCGTCGCCGTTCATGTTCATCGCGGGCGTCATGTGCTTCTCGACGATCTTCTTGAAGTCGTCGGTCGAGGCGTCCCGGTTGAAGTAGGTCGTGACAAAGTCCTTCATCATCGCGATGAAGGCTTCGTCCTTTGTTTGCGGCGAGTACATCAGCATCCTGAGCATGTGAAGGATGTAGGCACCCTTCGGATATACCAGCAGCCGATACACACCGCCCGCCTTTGGCGCGTTCAGGCGGAATCCCTGAGTGACCGCTCCGAACGTGTATGGCGGTTTGTTGCCGGTCGCGTTCGTCGCGGTGACGATCTGTTTGCGATGATCCTCCCAGAAGGCGATGAACTTGTCGTTGCCCTCGACGGTCTGCACGTACAGCGACGCCGAGAACTCGGCAAACCCCTCGCTCATCCACTGGTCGCGGTAACTCGTCCAACCGACGACGTGACCCCACCACTGATGCGCGATCTCGTGCGGGCCAACGTATCTCCAGAACGTGTCCGTGCCGCCTCGCGTGCCCATGAGTTGAGCGCGCTGTGTCGTGTCTATGAACGCCGTGAACGGCATGTACACGAGCGTCGGCCAGGCCTGGCCAAAGTTTGCAAACGGCTGCTGGCTCATCGCGATACGTGTATACGGCAGCTTTCCAAAGTATGCGTTGTAGATTCGCGTCGCGTTCTCGGCGGAGCCGAGCGCTGTGTCCGCCATCTTCGTCGTCGAAATCGAGCCAAGCGTCGTGCCTGTTTGCGAACCGTTCGGATCGTTCGATTCGAGGTCGTGCTGCAGTTCCTTGATCTGGTCCGGCACGTCCTTGTTTGCGTAGAACTCGAGGTTGTACCCCGTCTCGGGATCGTTCAGCTCCTTCTTCTTGAACCGGCCGTAATTGAATCCCGCGACCGCGAGCTCGAGGTCGCCGCTCGTCCACGTCGAAACCGTGAGGTCGCCCTCGGTCGTCTCGGGCTCGGCGAGAGCGCCCGTGCCGACGACGATGAACTTCTTTGGCACGACGTATCGAACGCGGAACTTCGAACGGTCGCCGAACTGTGCGCTGCCGTTGTTTGGATACCACGTGGACCGGGGCACGAGCGTGAAGTTGCCGCCGCCCGAGTCCGCGAGCGCACCGTCGCCCGCATAATCGATCTTGAGCGTCGTGTCCGCGGTCCGCGACAGCGGCGCGGGCAGGACAACAGCAAAGTCGGCGTCTTCGTCCTTGTCCTGCTGGATGAAGGGAATCGAAGCGCCCGCGGCGTCCGACACCTTAGAGACGCGCAGCTTCGGGAACAGTTCGAAGGGAAGGACGCGCACGCCGTCGCGCATCGCCGAGAGGGTCATGTTGTCGGAGACCTTGAGCGACGTGCCGTCGATCGTGACCGTCAGGTCGTGGCTCTTGATGTCATAGGTGCGCGCCTCGGCAATGTTGCCCTCCGAGCCGCTCATAGGAAATGCCGTCCAGATGCCGCCGTTCTGCGCGTCGTAGTTCACGAGCATGACTTGCTCGGGCGCGACAGTGCTAATCCCCTGTGGATCGACAAAGTAGATGAGCTTGTTCCACTTGGTCCCCTTGATGAATGCCACAAAGAACCCGTTCGTGTCGGTCTGCTTGGAGTACAGATCCGAGAAGATCCGGATGGCGAAGTTCGTCTTGAGGTCCTCGCGCAGAAGCGTGGTGTTGTTCTCGAGGAGCTTCGCGGCTTGTAAGGCGCTCGCGCCACCCGTCGACATCGAGGCCTGCGGACTTGCCTTTACCTCGGCGTAGGTCTGATCCGAGAAGCGCATCACGAGCTCGCCGAACGACTCGGTGATTCCGGGGGACTTTGTGTAGATCGCGATCGCCTGCTTTTCACACGCGATTGGCGGCGTGAGCGAAAACTCTCCGTCGCCGACAAAGATGGCCGCGGTGACGCGTCCGTCGACCGCGTTCACAAAGTGCAACTCGCCCGTCTTGAGCGTGAACACGCCGGCATCGCGCTTGAGCACGAGTCCCGCAACGTGGGCCACTTCGCCGCTCAGCTTGAGGTCCCTGAGCGCCTGGTAGGACGCAAGCTCAGGTGACTTGGGCGCCGTGTCCTCCAGTGGTCCGGCAACGGCGACTCGTGGGAGGAGCGCGACGACCGTTGCGACGATGAGAATGCGGGTAAAGCGCGTCATGAAGATGTACCAACCTTTCCGTGCGATGTCGTTTGACAGCGGGACTCGGCCAAACGATGGAAAATACATTGTCTGAACGCGTTTGGCCAAGTGCGCGGCCTAAGACCGCGCGGCGGCCTTGAGCCCGGCACGGTGAAGCATGTTCGACATCGCGTACACATAAAGGAACGGTCCGAAGTACCACATGACGTCGGACGTCGTGTAGAAGACCACAAGCAGCGCGTCGCCCGCCGAGGCGATGAACGCGAGCACGAGTCCCGCATTGGGACGGTCCGCGAGCTCGTAACAGAAGACAGACGTGAGCGTTGCGGTCGACCACCAGAGCCACAGCAGTTCGACGCACTCGCGGGGCGTCAGCGCAACGCCCGCTGCGAGCACGGCGACGACGCCAAGGACGACGGCGGGAAGCGCCAGTGTGCGCCCAAGCCAGATCTTGGCCTTGGGAAACTCGTCGGGCTCGACTCCGCCCGCGAGATCGATCCACACGCGCGACCGCTCGTACGTGACGAGCGCGTGCGTGATTGAAGCGAGCGCGAACGCGGACAGCACGGTCGCGGTTTCGATCGCATGCGCGGCCGCGACGGGTCCGAGCGTGTACCGGTTGCACAGCCAGACGGCGGCAAGAGGGAACACGGCCGCAGAGCCAAACGCGAGGTATGGCGAGGACGAGAACCCCCTGCGTACGAGACGAACGTCGCGAGCGAGCTGAGCGCCGATTCTGGGGCCCAGTAAGCGATCCGCGAGCCGTTCGAGACCTGCGTGGGAGCGGCGCGCACGGGCGAGCGCCTCGCGGGCTCTTTCCCGATCGTCCATTCGCCAGCGGCGATATGCAATCGCGCCAAATGCATACGAAACCACGGCTGTAACCGCTGAAATTGCAACAAGATAGCCAGACGCAGCAACAGCGATCGCTCCGGCCGAAGCGGCGGCGAATCCGAGCCGGACAGGTCGTGTGATTCGCATCCGAACACACAGCAGCGCCGCGGCAATCTCGACGACGGCGAGCAGCACGGTGGCATATGCAACTGCGGGGAAGGCCCGGAGCGTCACTGCCATCCCGCTCTCGTGTTCGGTCGCGGTGACCCCCACGACGAACAGCGCGCCGATGCCGAGCGGCACGGCACGCGAGAGCCGCAGCACGAGGAGCTCGTGGAATCGGGAATCGGGCCGAACGGGCAGCCCGTCAACATAGAACTCCTCGGGCCGGACGGCGAAGACGTCGCGGACGGTGCTCGCGAACCTGGCCACCACCGCGCCCACGAAGACGAGCGCTACCACGGCCGGAACGGCGTGTCCGCGGAGGGCATCCGCATTCGCCGAGAGTTCGTCAGCGATTGCGGAGGCGTACGGCTGGAAGATAAGGCCCGCCCCGCCGATGACAAGCGGCGCCATCACGAAAACCTGAAATCCGTTGTCGACCAGCCACCGGCGGGCCGCTCGCGCGCGCAACCCGACGAGCAGCCGGAACTGGGCGAATCCATTCATTGCCGTGGGGT
>JBGAKX010000032.1:0-16640 GCA_044224215.1 Blastocatellia bacterium | reverse complement strand
GAAACACGGCCGGCGGATGAACGATGGCGCGCAGCGCCGAGAAATGTTCGCCGCTCGCGTGCAGGGCGAGGGCGGCGAGCGTCGTGTAGCGATCGATTCGCTCGTGGTGGTCGGACAGGCTCTCGACGGTGTAATGAAGCAGGTCGCCGTCGAGTGTTCGCGGCGGCGAATCGAGATGAACGGATTCGTGGACGAACGCACCCTCAAACCTGGCCTTCGTCCGGTCGTACAGCCGGGTCTGCCAGTCGGGATACCAGCCGCTGTGCAGGATCCACCGGTCGATGTAGCGCGCCCGACGTGCCACGCGATATCCGGCCCCGCTGGCTCCGGCATCGCGCAGCGCCCGGATCGATTGCGCGAGCTCGGGCGTGACGCGTTCGTCGGCGTCCATGCTGAAGATCCAGTCGTTTGCCGCTTCGGCAGCGGCGCGGTTCTTCTGCGCGGCATAGCCCGGCCAGTCGGTCACGACGACGCGATCGGTGTATTCGCGCGCAATCTCGACCGTCCGGTCGGTCGAACCGGAGTCGATCACGACGATCTCGTCCGCCCAGTGCAGGGATTCGAGCGCTTCCGCGATCTGGCGTTCCTCGTCGCGTGCGATGACCGTTGCGGTGATCTTCATGCCGGACGACTCACGAATACCACGAATCGCGCCGAATCGCCTACCAATTGCGCGGCGGCACATTGCGCGTCCACGCTGACTTGGCAAGAATGTGCCAAACCGCGGACGGTGAGGAGGCTGGCCGATGCTTTGGAAGAATCGCCGTGAGAGCACCAATGTCGAAGACCGGCGGGGCATGTCCGGCGGCGGCCGTGTCGCGATCGGCGGTGGGCTTGGCACATTGGTCATCCTGATCATTGCGCTGCTGCTCGGCGCGGACCCGCAGAAGCTGCTTCAGCAGCTTCCGGCTGGCGACCAGGGCGCGCAGCAGCAGGCGCCGCAGTCGAATCCGGAGGAAGATCAGCAGGTGGCGTTCGTCAAGGTCGTGCTTGCCGACACGGAGGACGTCTGGCACGAGCTGTTTCGTGCCCGGGGCCAGGAGTATGTCGAGCCGCACCTTGTGCTCTTCTCGGACGGCGTGAGGTCTGGGTGCGGAAACGCGACGTCGGCCGTGGGGCCGTTCTACTGCCCGGCGGACAGCACGGTCTATCTCGATCTCGGGTTCTTTCGGGAGATGACGACCCGGTTTCGGGCTCCGGGAGACTTTGCGCAGGCGTATGTGATCGCCCACGAGGTCGGCCACCACGTGCAGAACCTGCTCGGGATATCGGGCAAGGTCGACCGGATGCGGTCGCGCCTGAGCGAGGCCCAGGCGAACGACATGTCAGTCCGGCTCGAGCTGCAGGCGGACTTTCTGGCAGGCGTATGGGCGCACCACGATCAGAAGATGAAGGGGATTCTCGAGAGCGGCGACATCGAGGAGGCTCTCGGGGCCGCGAACGCCATCGGCGACGACACGCTGCAAAAACAGTCGCAGGGCTATGCCGTCCCCGACTCGTTCACGCACGGAACGTCGGCGCAGCGTATCGCGTGGTTTCGCAAGGGCTTTGAAACGGGCGACATGCGCTACGGCGATACGTTCTCTTCACGAGACCTCAACCGACCGTAGGAAGAAGATTAGCCGCAGATTCACGCAAATCTGCGGCTAACCTGCCTTACGAGTCCTTTGCCGAGATCGTCACATTGTTGACGGCCATCGTCGTGCCGGTCACACGCTGCAGGTCGACGATCGCCTTGTTGTAGTCGGTCAGCGCCTGCGCCTCGCGGCCGCGCGCTTCCGACAGCTGGTTCTGCCGGTCGAGAACAAAGAAGTTCGTCGAGAGACCGGCGCGGAAGCGCTCCTCCTCGCCCTGAAGCTGGGCCTCGGCCGCAACGCGGGACGCCTTGGCGGCTTCGAACCGCTGGCGCGCGGCATCGACGGCCTGCAGCGCGTTGCGCACTTCGACCTGGATCGACTGAATCAGCCGGCGCTGCTCGGCGTCGAGCTGCCGCAACTCGGCCTGTGTGCGGCCATAGTTGGCTTCGGCAACGTCGTTCCCGATCGGGAAGCTGAATCGCAGGCCTACCTGATACGTATTGAAGTCGTTGCTGAACAATGTGCCGAGAGCGCGACCGTAGCCGCCGATGAAGCGGTCCGGGACAAACACCGTCGGTGTGCCCGACCCGAGAATCGGCGCCGGCGTACCTGCAACACCTTGCAGCGAATAGCTCGCAAACATGTCGAGCTGCGGCTTCAACTGGTTCTTGAAGTACTTGCTGTCGATCTCTTTCAGGTTCGTCCGCAGCTTCATCTGTTCGAGCTCGGGACGGTTCAGGATCGCCGACTTCAAAGCCGTGTCGAGATCGATGCCGGATGGAACGAGACCGGCCGGATCAAGCGGGATGATCCGTGCGGACCACAGCGGATCGTTCGGATCCGTGATCATCAGGTTCTTGAGCGCGTTCTCGGCAACTGTGATCTGCTGCAGGGCCGTGATGACGCCTTCTTTGCGTGCCTCGAGGTCGCTTTCCGTCGACCTGAGCTCGATCGGCGCCAGCGTACCGGCTTCGACCTGCTTCAGGTTGTTTTCGAGCTGGACTCGGGCAAGCTGCACCGACTCGCGCTGGATCTGTTCGTTGCGCAGCGCATAGACCAGGTCCCAGTACGCGCGCTGCGTCTGGCTGATGATGTCGATGACCTTCTGCCGAAACTGCGCATCCGAAAGGTCGAACTGACGCTTTGCAAGCTCGATGTTTCGCCGCGTCGCGTCGAATTCGAAGTTCCTGAGCAGAGGCTGCGCAAACTCGACCCCGAGACGCGGCTGATACTGCGGATTCAGCGTCTGGTTGGTCGCGTCCGTCGTCTGTCGATCGTTGTTGAAGAACGCGTTGATCGTGGCGCCGCTCTTCAGCAGTTGGTCGTACGAGCCGTTGAATACAAGGTCCTTCTGGTTGGCCGAGAGCGCGAGACCGCCGCCGCCGAACACGTTCGTGATCGGGAACGTCGCGGACTGGAACGAGAATTCGGCGCCGATCTTCGGGTTGTACGCGCCTTTTGCGCCGAACACGTCGTACTCGGCCGTCTTGACGTCGAACCGGCTGACTTCGATGTCGTTGTTCTGGCGCACCGAACGAGCGATCGCGTCGAGCATCGTCAGCTGCAGGACGTTCGACGGATCCACGCCGGTTCGGGTGTCGGGAACATCTGTAAAGGTGAATATCGGAGACGAAGCGGTAAGTTGCGAGACTGGCGTGTTGGCATCCTGTGCTGGCGCTGGTGCAGGTGCGGGCGCTGGTGCCGGGTTCTGCCGGCTATTGATCTCCGCAGGAGACCCCGCAACCTGCGCTGGCGCGCCAGCTTCGGCTGGAGCCGGCTGCTTGGCACGGCCCTTCGCGACTGCCAGTGACGGGCCGCCCACACAAGTTACAACGAGCAGTGCCATCGCTCCCGCCGTCTTCAGCCGCTGATTCGAAACAGAGATTCTCATACGCTTACATTCCAATATTCGGTGTATTTGTTACGGTCTCAGCGTGATACGACGGCAAATCGAGGCCAGTTTCACAAAAGTCGGCGCGACGCGGTGCGGCCATTCCACCGGTCGGCTGGCCACGTTTTGATCGAGTGCGCTACACTCCCAGCACGCTGCGGGTTGCGCGGCGAGGAGGTAGGTGCTTGTCGAATCTGGCCAACTCGGTGAAGTGGTTCCTGTTGGTTCTCGGTGCGATGATCTTTGTCCACGAGCTTGGGCATTTCCTGGTGGCCAAGTGGCTCGGGATCCGCGTTGAGATCTTCAGCCTCGGGTTTGGCAAGCGCCTCTTTGGCTTCAAGCGCGGCGATACGGACTACCGCATAAGTCTTCTTCCGCTGGGCGGATACGTGAAGATGGCGGGCGACAACATCGCCGAGGAGCGCGAGGGAGCTCCGGACGAGTTTCTGTCCCACTCGAAGTGGCATCGGTTCCTGGTGGCCATCGCCGGGCCGGCCATGAACATCATCACGGCGCTGATGATCCCGCTCGTCGCGAGCATGATCACGTTCTCGGTTCCGGAGTTCAAAACCGAGCCTCCGGTCGTCGCAAACGTCAAGCCGGACTCGACCGCCGATAAGGCCGGGATTCAGGTCGGCGACCGGATCGTGTCCTTCAACGGGGTCGAAACCAACACGTGGCGCGACTTTGACGACCAGGTCCTGCTGCATCCCGGCCAGACCGTCGAGCTGTCGATCGACCGGGGAGGGACGCGCGAGACGCTCCCCGTCGAGATCGAATCAACGTCGGCGAGTGGCGAGAAGATAGGACTGCTGGCGGTGTTCCCGAACCTTCCCGACGCGTACATCGGCGTCCGGAGCGTGCTCGCCGGTAGACCCGCGGAGGCAGCCGGGATGAAGCCCGGCGACAAGATCGTTGCCGTAAACGGGAAGCCCGTCGGTTCGGACCAGTTCGGCCTGATTCGCGAGATCAACCAGAATGCGGGGCGCGAGATCACGCTCTCGGTCGAGCGGAACGGCGCGCCGGTCGAGTTGAAGGCGACGCCCGTTCTGGAAGACGGCAACGGGAAGCTAGGTTTTCAGCCCGAGATCATGGGCATCCGGATGAAGACGGAGCCGCTCAAGTTCAGGGCTGCGTGCGCCTATGCGCTCGACACCAACGCGCGTTTCATTCGGATGACCTGGGCCGCGTTTGTCCAGATCTTCAACGGCCAGCGCTCCGCAAGCAGCGCGCTCGCGGGTCCGATCGGCATTGCCGAGATCGTCGGCCAGGCGTCGCAGCAGGGTTGGGATTCCATCCTCGAGTTGACGGGCCTGCTGAGCCTGAATCTTGGCATATTCAACCTGCTGCCGATCCCCGTGCTCGACGGTGGTCTCATCTTCATGCTCGCGCTCGAGGCGATCCTCGGGTTCTTTGGCCGTCAGCTGTCGCTTGGCGTCAAGGAGAAGATGATCAACGTGGGGCTCGTGCTGATCGTGCTCCTGATGGGCTTCGTCATCTTCAACGACATCCGGAAGCACATCCTCGCGCCGGCGATGGCCGATGATCCGGCCAAGCAGTCGGCACCTGCTCCGGCAACTCCGCCGCCGCCCACGCCGGTCGTGCCGGCACGATAGGCCGGTCCCGCAGCCGTCCCTTAGCCGACGCTCGGCTGCGAATCGGGCGAGGCCGCGATGTCAGTTGACCCAGAAGCCCGTGCGCCGGCCGACGGAGAGCATCTTGCGAGCGCCGTTGATGACGGCGTGAAGTGGATCGGCAGCCGGCCGCACGTCGAGCGACGTCGCCTCCGCCAGCAGCTCCACCATGCCGCGCAGGCGCGCGCCACCACCGGTCAGGCAGATACCGCTCTCGATGATTTCACATGACGTCAGCACGGGAAGGTTCCGGACCGTCTCGCACAGCGCGTCGACAATCGATTGAACGGAAGGGTCGGTCGCGCGCGCGATGTCGGCGCTCTCAATAGTGAAGTCGACCCGCTCGGCCCGCGAGGTCCGTGTTCCGGAACCATGCAGCCGAACGCCTCCGGCGGCCGGCCCAACTCCTGCTTCACGCGTGAGCCGTTCAGCTTCGTGCACGTCGATCGAGATTCCGTATTCGGAAGCGACCGCAGATCGGACGGCTGAGTAAAGATTGCTACAAGCGGTCCGCACGGCGTTCGAGATCGTAACTTCGCCCGAGCGGATCACAGCGATGTCCGTGACGCCATCGCCAATGTCGACGATCATCTGCGCATACGGCGACGCGACGTCGAGACCGCAGCCTATCGCGGCCGCGAGCGGCTCGGGCACGATCCGAACGGAGCCCGCGCCTGCTCGGGACACCGCTTCGACGAGCGCCGCACGCTCGGTCTCGCACGCGTCCGTCGGCACGCTTGCCAGCACGCGAGGGCGCACGAGCCCGAGCCCGCCCGCGCGCCTGAGCATCGGCGCAAGCATCGCAGCCGCGGCGTCGACGTCGTCAACGACACCTGCTCGCAGCGGCCGCACCGCGTGCGCCGTACCGCGGTCAGCGAGCCGTCGCGCACGCGCGCCGACTGCGGAGACCGACCCTGAATCGGCGGACACGCCTACGAGCGACGGTTCGTCGACGATGAGACCCCTGCGCGACGAGCACACGCGCGTGTTGGCAGTGCCAAGATCCAATGCGAGATCCGGGTCGGCGAATGCACGGCGAAGCCCCGGCAAACCTGACAGAAGGCCCAACTCGACTCCTATGGAGGCTTCCCACAAGCCTCGTGGTGGGGTTGCCGGGCGACTGTAAGCTATTGCGGAAGCTGCGCGCAAGTGGATTTTGACGCAATGTGACAAAACCTCCGCCGGGGGCTTCCCGGCGACAGCTGGCGTGAATTAGAGTGACGCACGCCGGCCAAACCCATTCGCCCAGGAGAACTCGTGGCTGCCTATCTGACGCAGACCGTGGAACACATCCGAACCGAGATGCGAAAGGTCCTCGTCGGACAGGACGCGCTCGTCGAACAGATCCTCGTGGCGTTGTTCGCCGACGGGCACGTCCTGATCGAAGGCGTCCCGGGCACGGCAAAGACGCTTGCGGTCAAGTCGCTGGCCCGAATCATCGGCGCGGACTTCAACCGGATCCAGTTCACTCCGGACCTGATGCCGTCCGACGTCACCGGGACGAACGTGTTCAACCTTGCGACAAGCACGTTCTCGCTCAGACAGGGGCCGATCTTCACCGATGTCCTGCTTGCCGACGAGATCAACCGCACGCCGCCAAAGACGCAGGCGGCGCTACTCGAGGCCATGGAGGAGCGCCAGGCGACGATCGACGGCGAGCGCCATCCGCTGTCGCCGCTGTTCACGGTGCTCGCAACGCAGAATCCGATCGAATACGAAGGCACCTATCCGCTTCCCGAGGCGCAGCTGGACCGTTTTCTGCTGAAGATCGTCATCGACTACCCGAGCGAGACCGAAGAGATCGAAGTGGTGCGCTTGTGGCAGACGGGTTTCAACTCGCGGCGGCTCGAGGGCGTCGATTTCAGGCAGCTCGACGATCCTGCGGCCGTCGCCAAGTGTCGGGCGGAAGTTCGTGCCGTTCGCGTCGAAGAGGGGATCGGCCGGTACGTCGTCGCCATCGTGCGCAGGACCCGCCAGGTGAGCAACATCACGTGGGGGGCGAGCCCTCGAGCATCCGTCGCGCTGCTGCTGTGCTCCAAGGCGCTTGCGGCGCTGCGCGGCCGCGACTTCGTCACGCCGGACGACGTCAAGGAGATCGCACTCCCGGTGCTCAGGCACCGGATCGTGCTCAGGTCAGAGGCGGAAATCGAAGGCGTCACCCCGGATCAGGCGATCCGCACGGCAATCGCACAGGTGGAAGTGCCGAGGTAGGGCCATGCCCTTCGTCTTCTCGAACACCTTCTTTGTTCTGCTTGCGCTCGGCCTGGTGCCGATCTCGATGGCGTGGGTCGGCTGGGAGTTTCTCGCAGTCGGGATCATCTATGATGCGGCGCTGTTTGCAGCGGCCGGCGTCGACGTCTGGATCTCGGAGCGGAATGAAGCGCTCTCGGTTGACAGGCGCCACGACGAACGGTTCTCGATCGGTGCGCAGAACGAGGTCGAGGTGAGCGCGCGCAACCGGACGCGGCGCAGGCTCGGCGTGGTGCTGAAGGACGAGTACCCCCCGGCCATGCGGCGCGACGGCGCGCGCGACGGGCGCTTCTCGATCGAGCCGGGCGAACGCGTCTCGTTTCACTACGAACTGCTGCCGACCGCCCGCGGGCATTACATGTTCGGCGGCGTCGCCGGGCGCATTAAGGGGCGGCTCGGGCTCGTGTGGCGGCAGGTTCGATGGTCGCTCGAGGCGGATGTCCGCGTCTATCCCAACATTCGCGAGGCCCGCAAGAACGAGCTGTACGCGCACCGCAACCGGCAGTTCAAGCTCGGACGGCGGCGCATGCGATTCAAGGGACAGGGTCGCGAGTTCGAATCGCTGCGCGAATTCGTGAACGGAGACGAGATCCATCACATTTCGTGGTCCGCCACGGCGCGCCGCGGAAAGCTGATGACGCGCGAGTACACGGTCGAACGCAGCCAGAACGTCGTCGTCATGCTCGACACTGGGCGCCTGATGACCGCTCGCATCGGCGATCTGACAAAGCTCGATCACGCGATCAACGCCACGTTGTCGATCGCGTACGTTGCGCTGGCGGGCGGCGACAACGTGGGGCTGCTCGCGTTCAGCCGGCGGGTCACGACGTACCTGCCGCCGAGCCACACGCGCGACCAGCTGCCCGCGGTGATGGACGCTCTCTACGCGATCGAGCCGGTCATGATCGAGCCGAGCTATTCCCGCGCCTTCAACTATCTCGGCGCAAACTGCCGGCGGCGCGCGCTGGTGGTGATCCTGACAGATCTTGTCGACGAGGAGGCGAGCGCCGAGCTGCTCGTGTACACGCGACAACTCATCCCGCGCCACCTTCCGTTGATAGTGACGATCGGCGACTCGGACCTTCGAGCGGTCGTGTCTGAGGTGCCGTCGTCCGTTTCGGACGTCTACCGGCAGTCTGTCGCCGAGGAGCTCCTCAAACAACGCGAGCAGGCATTGCGCCGGATCACGCATGCGGGCGGGCTCGCGCTCGACGTGCCCGTCGGGCGTTTGTCGTTCGAGCTCGTCAACAAATACCTCGACGTCAAGGAACGCGGGATGTTGTGACGCGGGCGACCCGCTTCGGTTCGGGCGCGCTACAATGCGGCCGGCAGGTGCTATCCAAAGGAGACGTGAATGAATACGGATTTGATACGCGGATTGTACGAGGCCTTTTCAAGAGGTGACGTTCCTGCAGTTCTTGGCGCGCTCGACGCGTCCGTTCGCTGGACCGAAGCCGCCGGATTCCCGTACGGCGGTACGTACGTCGGCCCGGACGCCGTCCTGGCGAATGTGTTCCTCCGGCTCGGAACGGAATGGGACGGCTTTGCGGCGGTCCCGCAGTCGTTCGTTGCCGAAGGGGACACGGTTGTTGCGCTCGGCGACTACAGCGGCACGTACAAAGCGACTGCGAAGGCGTTCTCGGCGCCATTTGCGCACGTCTGGACGCTCGCGAATGGGCGAGTCGTGCGATTCCATCAACATACGGACACGGCCATCGTTCAGGCGGCGCTGACCTAGTCCGTCCGCGCCTGGGCCGACGCCCCGGAGAGACACTATGGACGCACACGGACCGCGGTTGTTTCGCATTCTCCTCGAGGTCGACGGGATCGACCACGCGGTGGAGCTCTATTCGACGCTTCTTGACAACCCGGGCCGCAGGATTCACGGCGGCCGACACTACTTCGACTGCGGCGACGTCATTCTGGGTTTCGTGGACGTCGGGCCTTCGGCGCGCGAAGCACGGCGTACGTCCGAGTACATCTATTTTGCGGTAGCCGATCTCGAAGCGGTTCACCAGCGCGCAACGGCGCTCGGCTGCCTATCGGACGAAGACGTGCACGGCGAGAGCGCCGGCGCGATCGTCGTACGCCCGTGGGGCGAGCGGTCGTTCTATGTCGTGGATCCGTTCGGCAATCGTTTGTGCTTTGTCGACGAGACGACGCTCTACACGGGCCGATGACGGCGTCGCGCACGCGCTGGCTCGCGTTGCGAGGGAGCGCGCTCCGCTGATAGTGTCTGCGTAGGGCAACGCACATAGCATCTGCAGCTGGCGGCTGAGCGGCGGTCCATCCCGTGATCGGCCGTCCGACATGAATGCGCCGCGCGACCCTTTGTGGCAGTTCGAGCGGAGCAGGGCCGTCTTTGATCGAGTCCCCTTCGCAACCCCACCACGTTGATCGTTCCGGAGGATCAGGAATGTCCGCTACGCGAGCGCGTCGACGCGGACCCGATCCGATGCGGGGCGAGATACTCGGTGTCGAAGGACTCGAGCAGCTCGCGAGAACCCTTGCGGGCATGCATCGAATTGGCGGCAAGACCGTCCGCGTCAGGTCGCTTCCGGACCGACTCGAGGACAACCGCGCGACACTGACGGCCATGTATCGCGATGCCGCGCGCGCGCAACGCAACGGCCACCCGGTGTCGTTTGCAGCGGAATGGATCCTCGACAATTTCCATATCGTTCAGGAGCAGCTCCGGGAAGGCGCCGAAGACCTTCCGCGCCGCTATTACCGTGAGCTGCCAAAGCTTGCTGACGGCGAATATGCCGGCCTTCCGCGCGTGTACGCCATTGCTGCCGCCTTTGTCGCGCACACGGATGGACATCTGGAGCTCGAGTCGCTTGGGCGCGTCGTTCGCGCGTATCAGACCGTCTCACCGCTCACGATCGGCGAACTGTGGGCCATCCCGATTGCAATGCGGCTCGGTCTCGTCGAGAACCTTGCGCGACTCGCCGCCCGCGACGATCAGGCTCGGCAGGAGGTCGAAGCCGCAGACCAGCTCGTTGACGAACTGATCGCCGTCGCCGAGCAGGGCGCCGACGCAGTCCGGACCGTCATGACGACGCGCGTCGCAAAGAGGATTTCGCCGTCGACGACGATGTTCGTCGCCGAAATGCTCCAGCGGCTCAGAGACCAGGAAGCAGCCCTCGATCCGGCAGTTGACTGGCTGGAGCGCCGTCTGGCCGAGCAGGAGACAACCGTCGACGACGTCCTCCGCCGTGAACGCACGAGCCAGGCTGCGAATCAGGTATCGGTTGGCAACGCGATCACGTCGATGCGGACCATCACGGCAACGGACTGGACGGAGTTTTTCGAGAGTGTCAGCCCGGTGGACGTGGTGCTGCGTGGTGACCCTGCCGGCGCGTACGAACGCCTCGACTTTGCGACGCGGGACCGATACCGGCACGCGGTCGAGCGAATTGCCAGGCGCGCGCCCCACGACGAGCCCGACGTTGCACGACTTGCCGTCGAGCTCGCCGATGTTGCGGGACAGAGCGACCCGAACGACGTGCGTCGAGCTCACGTCGGATACTACCTGGTCGGCGATGGGGTCGCCGTTCTCGAAGCCGCCGCAGGGTACAAGGCAATGCTCAGGACACGGGCAGCACGGGTCCTGGCGAAACACCCGACGCTCGTGTACCTCGGCGGAATCGCCGCGATTACGGCCGCCGTGGTCACGTTGGCGCTCCTCTACGCGGCGCGTTCGGGCGCGTCGCCGCTCGAACTTCTCGTTGTCGCGCTCATCTCGCTCGTCCCGTTGAGCGACCTCGCGATCAGCGTCGTCAATTACGTGGTTACGCTCGTCGTCCCACCGACGGTCCTTCCAAAGCTGGACTTGAAAGACGGCATACCTGCCGACTGCAAGACCTTTGTCGTAATTCCCATGCTCTTCTCGAGTGTCGAGGATGTGGACGACACGGTCGGCCGACTCGAGATTCACTACCTGGCAAACTCCGACGCGGAACTCCATTTTGGCATCCTCAGCGACTGCAGGGACTCGGCAGAGGAGTCGCCCGATTCCGATCGTCCGATTATCGACGCGGCAGTTCGGTCGATTCAGACACTCAACGAGCGCTATGGGGCCGATCGGTTCTTTCTGTTTCACCGAAGGCGCATCTTCAACGAGGCCGATGCCGTCTGGATGGGCTGGGAGCGAAAGCGTGGAAAACTGGAGGAGTTCAACAGGCTGCTGCGAGGCGACGCGTCGACCAGCTATGCCACGGTGATCGGCGACACCTCGGTGCTGCCGTCGGTCCGGTATGTGATCACGCTCGACGCGGATACGAGCCTTCCGAGCGGCGCAGCGCGGGAGCTTGTCGGCACCATCGCGCATCCCCTCCACCGAGCGCGGCTCGACGAGAGCTCGAGGCGCATCGTCGAGGGGTACGGCATTCTCCAGCCGCGCGTGTCGGTATCGCTGGTCGGGTTTTCAGCGTCCCGCTTTTCGCGCATCTTTTCGGGCTATCGCGGTGTCGACCCATACACCACTGCCGTGTCCGACGTCTACCAGGACCTGTTTTCCGAGGGCAGCTTCATAGGCAAGGGAATCTATGACGTCGACGCGTTCGCGAGTGCGCTCGGCGACAGGGTTCCCGAGAATACGTTGCTCTCGCATGACCTCTTCGAGGGTTGCTATGCGCGTGCCGCCCTCGTGTCGGACGTCGAGCTGTTCGACGATCACCCGTCAAGGTACGACGTCTTCACCAAGCGCAAGCACCGGTGGATCCGTGGCGATTGGCAGCTTGTTCCGTGGCTCTTTCCGACCACACCAACGGCGAGTGGTCGTCGACCGAACGTGCTTCCGATCATCGCCCGCTGGAAGATTCTGGACAATCTGCGCCGCTCGCTCGTTGGGCCGTCAGCACTTCTTCTTCTGGTGGCGGGGTGGGCTGCGCTGCCGGGATCGCCGCTTGTCTGGACTGCACTTACGATCGTCGTGCTCGCGTTCCCAGTGTATGCGCACCTTTTGACTGCCGCGATAAATACCCCGGGGCGGGCGATGTTTGCCAGCTACTACCGCGGTGTGTGGGTAGATGCCCGCCTGAACACTGCCCGCGTCGCGCTTGCGCTCGCGTTCCATCCGCACCAGGCGTGGATAACGGTTGACGCCATAGCACGCGTGGCGTGGCGAACGCTCGTATCACGCCGGCACATGCTCGAGTGGGCCACCGCGGCGCAGACCGAACGAGCTTCCGAGGGAACTCGGCTTGCCGCGGCATTCCGGACCATGAGGTCGCCGATAGCGATAGCGATGGCGGTGACCGCGTTACTCGCGTTTGCGCGGCCCGGCGCATTTTCGATCGCAGTCGTGTTCCTTGTTGCGTGGGTTGTCTCGCCAGCGCTCGCGGTCTGGGTCAGCGCCCCCATCCGGGTCGCGCGCCAACCTGTGTCCGAGGCAGATGTCACGACGCTCCGTCGCCTGGCGCGCCTGACGTGGAGGTTCTTTGACCAGTTTCTTGGGGACGAGGACCATTGGCTGCCACCCGACAATTTTCAGGAGGTTCCGTCTCCTGTCACGGCGCACCGGACGTCGCCGACAAACATCGGACTCGCTCTTCTCGCAAACCTTGTCGCGCGCGATCTCGGGTACATTGGCCTGCTCGAAACCGTTGAACGGATCGAGCTTACGCTCGCGTCGGTTGCGAATCTGGAGCGCTATCGCGGACACCTGCTGAACTGGTACGACACGACGACGCTCACGCCGCTCACACCCCGGTATGTTTCGACAGTCGATAGCGGCAACCTTGCCGGCCACATGCTCGCATTGAAGCACGGAGCCCTCGAGTCGGCGGACATCCCGCTATTCTCGGAGCAATCGCTCGCGGGTCTGGATGACACCGCAGCACTGTTCAAGGAGCAGTGCGAACGGCTCGCCGCAGCGCCCCACTGGGGAGGCAAGGCGGCGATCGAGCGGGTTGGAGCCGGTGTCGAACAACTCAGGGCGAGCATTCGGGTCATCCCGACGTCGTTCGCCGGTTGGGTCCAGATGCTCGAGGCTCTCGAACGACAAGCGGCCGCGCTTGCCGACTCGGTCGACGAAATCGCTGCCGAACGAAAGCCCTTCGAGGTCGACGACTTGCGTCATTGGGCTCGTTCGATCGTCGAACAGGTGCGTTCGTATGGCCGGGACATCGACGCACTCGCACCGTGGTTCAGACTCCTCACCTCGTCTACGGCCGGACCCGATCGAACGATTGCGGACGACATTGCGGCCAGGATTGAGCTCTCGCCGCGCCCCACGCCTGACGAACTCGGTGACGTCGCAGGCGACATCGTTGCCGCGATCGACACGCTCAGAACAGAGCGGGCGGACGTGCAAGCAAGCGTGTGGGTCGGCAAGCTCCTCAACGCGGCTGCGGCAGGTGAGCGGGCCGTCGTGGAGCTTCGGACACGGTGCACGCAAATAGCCGCCGAGGTGGACGACACGATTGGCGACATGGACTTTCGCTTTCTGTTTGACGAGGGGCGAAAGCTGTTCTCGATTGGTTACAGCGTCGACACCGCGAGGCACGATCCTTCGTACTATGACCTGTTGGCCAGCGAGTCGCGCCTCGGCAGCTTTGTCGCTGTGTGCAAGGGCGACGTTCCCACGGCGCACTGGCAGCGGCTGGGGCGTGCGTTGACGAGCGCCGGTGGCAGCAGCGCGCTCGTTTCCTGGTCGGGATCCATGTTCGAGTATCTGATGCCGTCGCTCGTGATGCGGACATACGAAGGCACACTTCTGGAGCAGACGGAACGAGCAGCCGTTCGCGAGCAGATCTCGTATGCACGACATAATGGCGTGCCGTGGGGGATTTCCGAGGCTGCATTCAATGCGCGCGACATCCAGCGGAACTACCAGTACGGACCGTTCGGCGTGCCCGAACTCGGGCTCAAGCGCGGGCTCACGGACAACCTCGTCGTCGCTCCATACGCGAGTGCACTTGCGCTGATGGTCGACGCGCCGGCAGCCGCCGCAAATCTGCGTCTCCTTGCGGCCGAGGGGGCCGAGGGGCGGTTTGGACTCTACGAGTCGATCGACTACACGCCATCGCGCACGCCCGACAACCAACGGTCCGTGATCGTCAGAGCTTTCATGGCGCACCACCAGGGAATGATCCTCGCATCCCTCGGTGAGCGGCTCGCAGGCGACCGCATGAAAGCGCGGTTCCACGCCGATCCGCAGGTCCGCGCTCACGAACAACTGCTGCAGGAGCGTAATCCCACGCACGTCAGCGCACTGCGATCGGTCGACGACGAGATGCTCGGTGGCAGGTTGCTGCGCGCGCCGACACCGGCCGTCTCGCGGTATTTCGAGACGACGCAGTCGTCAACGCCGCGAGTCAACTTGTTGTCGAACGGATCGTACTCGGTCGCCGTGACCACGGCCGGCGGCGGCTACAGCAAGCGCGGCTCCATTGCGATCACACGCTGGCGCGAAGATGTGACACGCGACCACTGGGGACAGTTCTGCTATGTGCGTGACGCCGCGTCAGGCAGGACGTGGTCGACGACGTTTCAGCCGACGCTTGTCAAGCCGAGGGACTACGCGGCTGTCTTCTCGCTCGAGAAGGTCGAGTTCAGGCGTGTGGACCAAGGCATCGAGACGAATACGACCATTGTCGTATCGACCGAGGATGACGCCGAGGTTCGATCCGTCCGCCTCGTGAACCGCACGTCCCGCGTGCGCGAGATCGAGCTGACGAGCTATGCCGAGATCGTTCTTGCCACGCAGGCCTCCGACGACGCCCATCCTGCATTTTCGAACCTGTTCGTGCAGACGGAGTTTCTCGACGGTCCAGGCGCAATCCTTGTCACGAGACGCCGGCGGTCGCCCACGGATCCCGAGTCATGGGCGGTCCATGTGTCCGTCGTTGAAGGTGCGGACGTAGGGCCCGTGCAGTTCGAAACGGACCGGGCCCGTTTTCTTGGCCGCGGGCGTACGCCTGCAGATCCCGCGGCGGTCTCTGAGGCGAGGCCGCTCTCGAACACGGCGGGCGCCGTGCTCGATCCGATCGTGAGTATCAGGCGTCGCGTCCGGCTCGGCCCGAACGGCGAGGCCCGAGTTGTCTTTACGACGGCCTATGCCGACACTCGCGAGAAGGCCGAAGCACTCGCGCGAAAGTACGCCGACATATCGAGCGCGGCCCGGGCCTCGGATCTCGCGTGGACCAACGCCCAGGTCGAGTTGCGTCACCTGGGCATTTCAGGCGACGAGGCACAGGTGTACCTCAGGCTCACGTCGCGGCTGCTCTACGTGAACCCGGACCTTCGCGCTCGACCGGATGTCATCGCTCGAAACCGGCGCGGACAGTCCGGGTTGTGGGCCTACGGCATCTCGGGCGACATTCCGATCGTGCTCGTCCGCGTCTCCGAGCCCGAGCACCTGCCCCTCGTCCGGCAGTTGCTCCACGCACACGAGCTCTGGCGCATGCGGGGTCTCGCGTCGGACCTCGTCATACTCAACGAACACGCGACGTCGTATCAGCAGGCGCTCCACGACGAGCTCATGGCGATGGTTCACTCCAGTCTCGGCGCGAACCAGCTCGACCGGCCTGGCGGCATCTTTCTGCGGCGAGCCGACCACATGCCCGAAGAGGACCGGACGCTGCTGCTCACCGTCGCGAGGGCCGTTCTGGTTGGGGGGCGCGGTCCTCTTGCGCAGCAGATCGAGCGCAAGCCACGCAGGCTTGAGCTTGCGCCGCATTTCGAAGCTCGGAGGCCACCGCTCCGGGTTGAAACCTCGCCCCAGCCGCTCCCGCAACTCGAGTTCTGGAACGGGATTGGCGGATTCTCGACGGACGGTCGCGAGTACGTCATCGAACTCGCCGACGGCCGGACAACACCCGCGCCATGGACGAACGTGATCTCGAATGACTGCTTTGGATTCCTCGTCACCGAATCGGGAGGCGGGTACACATGGGCCGGAAACAGTCACGAGAATCGTCTGACGACATGGTCGAATGACCCCGTGACCGATCCTGTATCGGAGGCCATCTACATTCGCGACGAGGACAGCGGCGAATCGTGGACGCCAACTCCGCTTCCGATCAGGACTGATGCCAGGTACATCGTGCGCCACGGTCAGGGCTACACGTCATTTGCCGTGACGACGAGCGGTATCGAAACCGAGTTGACACTGTTTGTGCCGGCCGCCGATCCAGTGAAGATCTCGAGGCTTCGAATCCGCAACCTATCGGGCGAACGCCGGCGCCTTTCCATCCTTGGCTATGCGGAACTCGTCCTCGGCGTCACGCGCGACAAGTCGGCGCCGTTCATCGTCACCGAGACCGACCAGGAGACCGGAGC
>JBGAKX010000031.1:0-39062 GCA_044224215.1 Blastocatellia bacterium | reverse complement strand
AAACGATGCTCGCCGCAATGTCGCGTAAGGAGACCGGTCGCCTTGATCGCCATCGGGCTGTCCAGATAGACGGGGATGTCGGGGATGGCTCCGGCCTTCTTCAACCTGAGGACGTATAGAAGGATCGTCTGCGCGCGCCCGACCGCGAACGCCTGGATCAGGATGACGCCGTGCCGATCGGCGGTCCGTCGAATGATGTCGCCGAGCACCGCCTGCGGGTCCTCGGGATCGTGCGTGCGATTGCCGTACGTCGATTCGACCACAAGGTAGTCGGCGCGCTCGATGCGCGACGGCGGCGGCATGATCGGGTCGTTCGGCCGCCCGACGTCGCCCGAGAACGCAACGGTGATGCTTCGTCCGCCCTCGTCGTGCGACAGCAGCAGGTGGCCGGCGCCGAGTATGTGTCCCGCGGGTTTGAGACGCATCCGCATGCCGCCGGCGATCGTCTTGTCCGTCTCGAACGGCACGGGCTCGAGCTGTTTGAGCGACCGCTCTGCGTCGTCGCGCGTGTAGAGCGGTTCGGCGGGCTCGTGCTTCGAGACCTTGTGACGGTTCATGTAACGAGCCTCTTCTTCCTGCAGGTAGCCGGCGTCGGGCAGCAGAATCCCGCACAGCTCGCGGGTCGCGGGCGAGCAGTACACCGGACCCTTGAACCCGCGCTTCACGAGCAGCGGGACATAGCCGGTGTGATCGATGTGCGCGTGCGTCAGGACGACGGCATCGATGTCGGCGGGCGTGATCGGCAGCGGCGACCAGTTGCGCAGTCGCAGCTGTTTGTAGCCCTGGAAGAGACCGCAGTCGACGAGCACGCGGGCGCCGCCGGCTTCGACGAGGTACTTTGAGCCGGTAACGGTTCCTGTGGCTCCGAGGAATGTGAGTTCCATGGTGTGAAGGTAGTCAATACCACGGTTGCCGGCGGCCGGCCAGACGGTTTGTCACGGTGGTCCCGGTGTTCTTGCGCCTCTGCGCCTTTGCGTCTCTGCGCCTTTGCGTTATTCCGAACGTCGAGCGAAGGACTCTCGCACAGGCGCCAAGGGCGCCAAGGCGCAAGAGAAGCCACAACACGCTTTTCTCTTGACGATTTTGAGGAGTAACCTTAGGTTTTGTTCCAATGCACTCCCCGATCCGGTCCAGCGGTCTCCTGCTTGGCTCGATCAGTGTCTTTATTCCCTGCCGCTCCTGCGTCGAACGATTGCTTGATTCGAGTCAGCCGGTTTCGAGCCGTTGGTCTGGAGGGTTCTGTCGATGATCCATACGCGCAAGGTATTGCTGCTGAACGCGTCCTATGAACCGCTCGGCATTGTGAATGTTGCGCGCGCCGTTCGCCTCGTCTGGAAAACGACCGCCGAGACGGTCGAGCTCGACGGCGAGCGCGTGCTCCGCTCACAGCATTTCGTATTCCCGTGCCCCTCGGTCATCCGCCTCGTCACGTACGTCGACGTGCGCCGGCGCCGCAGTTCACCCGGAAACCTCCGGACAAAGATCCTCATGCGCGATCGGTACCGCTGCCAGTACTGCGCCGTGAAGTTGCCTGCATCGGATCTCTCCATCGACCACATCCTGCCGCGCTCGCGCGGCGGCAAGACATCGCCCGACAACCTGTGCGTCGCGTGCAAGCCCTGCAACTCGCGAAAGGGCGACCGCACGCCCGCCGAAGCGAGAATGCCGTTGCTCACCGAGCCGAGCGCGCTGATGTACGACCTCGATACCGCGGCCATCCGGCACGCCGCCGACGAGCGGCCCGAATGGCGCAAGTACGTCTGGCGGTACGAGCCATCGGAAGGCGTTGCCTGATTGCGCAACACGCACCGACCGATCGTTCATCTACTGATCGTCGCGCTCGTCATGCTCGCGGGCGTGTTCCCCGTCGCGGCCGGCGACCCCGACGAGGCGACCCGCGCGCAGCTGTACGCGCTCAAGGACGGGCTCGTCGAATCCCTCAACAAGGGCGAGATCGCCAGGCTCATCACGTTCGGCACAGACGACGTCGTCGTAACACTGCAGAACGGCGACGTCAGCCATGGACCCGTCGAATTTCGCGCGATGTACGACCGAATGACGAAGGGCCCCGGAGGCCTGGTCGCCGAGTACCAGACCCTCGTAACGATCGACGGTATCAACGTCCTGCCTGACGGCACGACAGCGGTCGCATATGGAAGTTCGCGCGACCATCTGAAACTGTCGAGCGGTGCGGACTTCAACCTGAACAGCCGGTGGACGGCGACGTGCGTCAACCGCGACGGGCAGTGGAAGCTCGCCAGCTACCACGCGTCCGACAGCCTGTTTGATAATCCGGTCCTGGAGCGGATGAAGACGACGACCTACGTGATGACGTTCTTCGGGTTCATCATGGGACTGACGCTCGGACTGATCATCCTCGTCGCGAACAGCATTCGGAAGAAGAAGGCTGAAGCCGAATCGCAGCGCTGAGGCCGAGAGCGCGACGCGCGGCGAGAGACGCATGACGCGCCATCTCGCCGGCGTTACGCATCACGAAGGCTACTTCGGAAGCGGATCGGCGCCAAAGTTTGCGTGAACGAGCACCCAGCTTCCGCCCTGCTTGATGTAAACACGCGTCGACTTGGCCCTGCTGGGCGTCATCTTTCCGTCCTTGTCGCGAATCAGTCCAACGTAGTTGTACGTGAGAATCGCGGTATCACCGTTGTAGACCTGCACCTTCGGATTTGCCATTTCCGCGGCGACCGATCGGTCGGGCGACGATGCACCGGCCTCACCAAGCCGCATCGACATCGCTTTCCCGTCGAGCCTCGTCGAATAGTCGCCGTTGAACTCGGTGTAGTCCTCGGCGGTGTCCTTGTTCTGCTCCGTCAGGTTTGTGGGGTCCTTCATCTCGGCCGCCCACTGTGCCTTGGCCATGGCAATGACGGCGGCGGCAATCTGGTCATTCCCCTGCGGTTCAGGGTTGGATCCCGCAAAGACGGGAATGGACGCAAGACACAACAGTGCCAGACAGATCGTTGCTTTACGCATTGAGATTCTCCTTGGAGGCTAGTCGCGCCGCTCGTTCAGAAGCGAACACGCGCGCGTTGGCAGGCAGCAGGACCGGCAGCTGCTGCAACGCACATTGGATTCTCGAGTGTGCCGACAGCCGCGCGTGTGTGCCGGCGTCGATGTCGCGTGCAGTGAATCCCGTTCGCGCGCCGTGGCGACGCTGATTACCACAGAGAACGGGACGATTCTGCTTCGCTTGGTGTGGCAGCGCGAGTATTGCGCGTGCGGCTGCCCATTGCAATGGCTTGTGTGCGGTTTCGAACCGAAACGAGTGTGGCTCTTCCCGAAATCCTAGACGCACCTACGCGAGCGCCTCGTCCACCAACCGCTTCTGCTCCATCTGGTGGATCGGATACGAGCCCGTCGCCGTGCTCGCACCGGGCCGCCGGCCGATGTACGCGAGCTTGTCCGCCGAGCCCACCAGCTTCCACAACCGAGGCTGCATGAACGTCCACGCGCCCATGTTCATCGGCTCCTCCTGGGCCCACACGATCGACGTCGCGTTCGGATACCTTGCGATGATCTCGGCGAGGTTCGCCTTGGGGAACGGATAGAACTGCTCGACGCGAACGAGCGCGATGTCGGTCTGACCGGATTTTGCACGACCCGCGCTGATGTCGTAGTACAGCTTGCCGCACGTGAACACGACCTTGCGCACGCCATTCGGATCGGGCGTCGTCGGGTCCTCCATCACCGGCTTGAAGCCCGTGCTGGTGATCCGGTCGATCGACGACGACGCTTCAGGCAGCCTCAGCAGGCTCTTTGGCGTCATCACGACGAGCGGACGGGCCGGCTCGAGCCGCGCCTGCCGTCTCAGCAGGTGAAAGATCTGCGCCGGCGTCGACGGGTAGCAGACCTGCATGTTGCCTTCGGCGCAGAGCTGCAGGAACCGCTCGAGCCGCGCGCTCGAATGTTCCGGCCCCTGTCCTTCGTACCCGTGCGGCAGCAACAGCGTCAGCCGCGTCGGCTGGCCCCACTTTGCCTCGCCCGCGACGATGAACTGGTCGATGATCACCTGCGCCACGTTCACGAAGTCGCCGAATTGCGCCTCCCACAATACGAGCGTCTCGGGCGAATCGATCGAATAGCCGTACTCGAAGCCGAGCACACCCGTCTCCGACAACGGACTGTCGTAAATCTCGAATCGCGCCTGGTCCGGCGACAGGTGCTTGATGGGCGTCCACTTCTCGCCTGTCTTGGTATCGACGAACACCGCGTGCCGATGGCTGAACGTCCCTCGCGAGCTGTCCTCACCGGAGATCCGAACGGGCGTTCCCTCGAGCACGAGCGACGCGAACGCGAGCGCCTCCGCGACGCCCCAGTCGACCGGGACCTCGCCGTCCGCCATCTTGTGACGCCGCGAGAGCAACGTGACGACCTTGGGGTTCAGATTGAACTGGGACGGCACGTGCGTCAGCGCCTCGGCAATCTCGCGCATCTTCTCGGTGGAAAGCCCGGTGTCCGGAATCTCGACGCGTTCGGGCGTCGAATACGGCGGTGGCACCGTCACGCTTGCCTTCGACTGCGCGACGATCTCCTTGGCCCCTGCGAGCGCGTTCTCGTACCGTCGATAGCGTTCGTCGACGAGCGCGTCGATCTCCTCCTGCGTCATCAATCCTTCGCCGACCAGCTTGCTGCCGTACTTGACGCGAGCACCGGGATGCTGGTCAACGCGCTGGTACATGACCGGCTGCGTGTACGTCGGCTCGTCGCCCTCGTTGTGACCGTGCCGGCGGAATCCGAGCAGATCGATCACGACGTCGCTCTGGAACTTCTGCCGATACTCGAACGCCATCTTCAGCGTGTTGTACGCCGCATCGGCGTCGTCGCCGTTCACGTGGAAGATGGGCGCCTGGACCATCCGGGCGACATCCGTGCTGTACGTCGACGACCTTCCCTGTTCGGGAGACGTCGTGAATCCAATCTGGTTGTTGACGATGATGTGGATCGTGCCGCCCGTCTTGTAGCCGTCGAGCAGCGACATGTTGAGCGTCTCGGCGACGACGCCTTCGCCGGCGAACGCCGCGTCGCCGTGCAGGAGCACCGGCAGGAACCGCATGACGCCGTCCGCACCCGCCCGGTCCTGCTTTGCGCGCACGCGACCCTCGACCACCGGGTTGACGAATTCGAGGTGGCTCGGATTCGGCGAGACCGTGATCTTGATCTTGCGGCCATCGGCGGTCTCGCGTTCGCCCGTCGCGCCCTGGTGATACTTCACGTCGCGCACGTCGTGCGGATACGCCGGATGATGCGCTCCCTCGAAGTTCGTGAAGATCCGCTCGCAGAACTTTCCGACCACGTTGGCCAGGATGTTCAACCGCCCGCGGTGCGACATGCCGATCGTGACGTCCTCGACGCCGGCGAGCGCCGCCTCGTCGACCAGCCGGTCGAGCACCGCGACGATCGTTTCGCCACCCTCGACCGAAAACCGCTTCTGGCCGATGTACTTGCGGCCGAGGAACCGCTCGAACGCCTCCGCGGAGATCAGCTTCCACAGCAACTGCTTGCGGATCGCGTCGTCGATCGGCGGCGGATCCGACTCGATGCGCGCCCGCAGCCAGCCCTTCTCTTCGGGACCCTGGATATGCCGGTACTCGTAGCCGACCGAGCCGCAGTAGTACCGCTTCAGCATTGCGAGGATTTCGCGCAGCGTGGCGGTCTCGGTGCCGCCGAGGCCTCCGGTGACAAACTCGCGATCGAGATCCCACAGGGTCAGCCCGTGGTACTCCATGTCGAGCTCGGGATGATGCTTGACGTTGGACAGCCCGAGCGGATCGATGTCGGCGTTCAGATGGCCCCGGACGCGGTACATCGTAATGAGCTCGAACACGCGAGCCTGTTTCTCGATCTCCTCCGTTCGCTGGTCACCGCCGACGAGCGCCGGGTTGTCGTCCATCGCCCAGTGCACGGGCATGAACGGCACGCCGAGATCCGTGAACAGCTCGGTGTAAAACTCGTCCTTTCCGAGCAGGAGCTCGTGCACGCGCGCAAGGAACTGTCCCGATTCGGCGCCCTGGATGATCCGGTGGTCGTACGTGCTGGTGATCGTCATCACCTTGCTGATTCCGATGCGCGACAGCGCCTCGGGCGTCATCGCCTGGTACTCGGGCGGATAGTCGATCGAGCCAGTCGCAAAGATCGCGCCCTGTCCCTGCATGAGCCGCGGATTCGACGCCGACGTGCCGAGACCGCCCGGATTCGTGAGCGAAACGGTCGTGCCGGCAAAGTCGTCGAGCGTCAGCTTGCCCGAACGTCCGCGGCGCACGATGTCGTCGTACCCCTCGACGAATTCGGCAAAGTTCATCGCGTCGGCGTTCTTGACGTTCGGCACGACAAGGCTGCGCGTGCCGTCCTTGCGCGTCACGTCGATCGCGAGTCCAAAGTTCACCGTGTCGCGCACGATGCGGTACGGCTCGCCGTCGACGATCTGAAATCCGTGGTTGAGCGAGGGCGTGGCCTTCAGCCCCTTGAGCATCGCGAACGCGATGATGTGCGTGTACGACACCTTGGCGCGGCCCATCTTGGTGAGCTGCTCGTTCAGGATCCGGCGGTTCTCGTCGAGCACCTTGATCGGGATCTCGCGAAACGTCGTCGCGGTCGGAACCTCGAGGCTCGACTGCATGTTCTCGACGATCTTGAGCGCGACGCCCCGGATCGGCTGGTGCTGGTCGCTGAGCGCCGATGCGGGCGCGCTCGCGGGCACGGGCGCGACTGCTGCAACCGGCGCGCTCGCGACGGGCGCAACGGCCGCGGGCGTCGTGGCTGGCGGCGGCGCAATGCCGAGCGTCTTTTCGAAGTACTCGCGCCAGTCGTCGTCGACCAGGCTCGCGTCGTGCAGGTACCGCTCGAGGATCTCGCCCACGTAGTCCGCATTGGCGCCGAACTCGCGCGAGATGATCTCCGAAACGCTGTCGTTGATCGCTTTTGTCATGATCAGTTCGCCTGTGGCACGTCCAGCAGGTCGTGCCGCGTGAGGATGCCGGCAATCCGGCCGTACTCTTCGACGAGAATTGCGGGGCTCTTCTGAAGCAGCCTTGCAACGTCTGTCATGCTGGCTTCGTCGTCGACCATCGGGAACGACGGGTCCATGACCTCGGACACCGGCTGGCCAAGAAGGTCGCGATTCGCCAGCACGCACGTCAGCAACCGGTTTTCGCGCAGGCTGCCGACCGAGCGACCGTCTTCGAGCACGGGGATCAGCGACAACGCCCGGTCCTGCATCAGCGTGAGCACGTCGCCAATCGAATCGGACGGCGCAACGGCCACAAGGCTTGACGGTCCGGCCGCGGTCTTGGTCTTGACGAGCAGCGACGCCGAGATCCGCTGCGGTTCGAGCAGTCGCTTCTCGCGCATCCATTCGTCCGACAGGTGCTTTGTCAGGTAGCGCTCGCCGGTGTCGCACACGATGAAGACGACGACGCCTGATTCGTCGAGCGTGCGCGCGACCTTCAGCGCCGCACCGAGATTCGTGCCCGTCGACCCGCCGCAGAAGATCCCCTCGAGCCGGCCAAGCTGGCGAGAGAGCTCGAACGATTCGCGGTCGGTGACGTTGACGATCTCGTCGACGTACTTGATGTGGACGTTCTCGGGGATGACCTCCTGCCCGATGCCCTCGACCATGTACGGAGTCGCCTCGGTCAGCTGCCCAGTCTCCTTGAATGTCTTGAAGACCGACCCGTACGGGTCCGCGCCAACGACGCGGATGGCCGGGCTCTTCTCCTTCAGGTACCGGGCGGTGCCAGAGATCGTCCCGCCCGTCCCGAGACCCGCAACGAAGTGCGTGATCCGGCCGTCGGTCTGCTCCCACAACTCCGGTCCCGTCGTGCGGTAGTGCGCCTCTGGGTTGTTCGGGTTCGAATACTGGTCCGGGTAGAACGAATTCGGCGTCTCGGCGGCGATGCGCCGCGCGGTCGTCACGTAGTGATCAGGCGATCCCGGCTTAGCCGCCACCGGGCAGATCACCACGTCTGCGCCGAGCGCCTTCAGGTAGCGGCCCTTCTCGACCGACGCCTTCTCGGTCATGACGAAGATGCACTTGTAGCCCTTGATCGCCGCTGCAAGCGCCAGGCCGATGCCAGTATTGCCGGAGGTTGCCTCGACGATCGTGCCGCCGGGCTTGAGCGAACCGTCCCGCTCCGCCGCCTCGACCATGGACACGCCGATCCGGTCCTTGACCGAGCCGCCGGGGTTGTAGCTCTCCATCTTGGCAAACACCTGAGCGCGGATACCTTCGGTGACTCGATGGAGCTTGACCAGCGGGGTCTTCCCGACCAGGTCGAGCACGGATTCGTAATACTGCATCAATCTCTCCCGGTTGTGGCACTTGACGCCCTCCAAGGACGGCGTCGCCCCCGGAGAAACGGACCGGAAACCATACCATGCGTGAATTTCAGCACCAAGTTTGCCGTGGACGTGCACGCGAACGCGCCCGTATCCGGCCCGCAGTTGCTATACTTCGAGGTTCGCATGGCACGCTGGAAACACATCGAGACGATCGACGAGCGGCTCGCCGCCGAACAGGGAACGATCTTCAAGGAGGCGCCCCTCCGCGTCGCGCTCTGCTACCCCAGCCCGTACCACATCGGCATGAGCTCGCTCGGGTTCCAGACGATCTACCGCGAGATCAACCTGCGCCCCAACACGTCCGCCGAGCGCGCGTTTCTGCCCGACGACCCGGCCGACTGGCGAGCGTCGCGATTGCCGCTCGTCACCTATGAGCGGCAGCGGCCCGTTGTAGACTCGGAAATTATTGCATTTTCGGTGAGTTACGAGCTCGAGATCACCGGCCTGTTCGAGATGCTCGACCTCGCCGGTATCCCGGCGCTCGCAGAGGACCGCGACGAGACCCATCCGCTGATCGTTGCCGGCGGGCCGCTCACGTTCTCGAATTCGGCGCCGCTCGAGCCGTTCGTCGACGTGCTCGTGCTTGGCGAAGCCGAGGACACGATCCACGAACTGCTGGACACGTTCGACGGATGTTCGAGCCGGGACGTTCTGCTCGACGCGCTCGCTCCGCTCACGGGATTTCACGTTCCGGGCCGGTCGCCGGGACGCGGTGTGGTCGCCAAGGCCGACGACGGCCGGTTGCCGGCGCGTTCGCAGATCATCACGCCGAACACCGAGCTTCGCTCGATGTTTCTGATCGAACCGGAACGAGGATGCTCGCGCGGCTGCACGTACTGCGTGATGCGCCGAACGACGAACGGCGGCATGCGAACGGTGACGCCCGAGCATGTGCTCGAGCTCATCCCCAACGAGGCGCGCCGTGTCGGGCTGGTCGGCGCCGCGGTGACCGACCATCCGCGGATCGGGGAGCTCGTGCGAACGCTCGTCGACGACGGCCGCGAGATCGGCATCTCGAGCCTGCGAGCCGACCGGCTGACGAGCGAATTCGTGGGCTTGCTCAAGCGCGGCGGGGCAAAGACGCTCACCACCGCCGCCGACGGGGCGTCCGAGCAGTTGCGCGACGCCATCGACCGGAAGACGAGCGAGCAAGTGTTGATTCGCGCCGCAGGTTTTGTACGCGAACATGGCTTTGAGCGGCTGAAGCTCTACATGATGATCGGTCTTCCGGGCGAGACGAGTGACGACGTGGACGAGCTCGTCCGGTTCGCGACGGAGCTGTCGCGAATCGCGCCGCTCTCGCTTGGGATCGCGCCGTTCGTGGCAAAGCGAAACACGCCGATGGACGGATCGCCGTTCGAGCCGATCACGTCGATCGAACGCAAGCTCGACCGCCTGAGGAAGGGACTGCGTGGCCGCGTCGACGTTCGCCCGACATCGGCGCGCTGGGCGTGGGTCGAGTTCATGCTGGCGCAGACCGGTCCCGAAGCGGGACGCGCCGCACTGGATGCGTGGCGTTCCGGCGGGGCATTCTCGGACTGGAAGCGCGCGTTCAAGCAGCACGGCGTCGAGCCGTTCCTGCTCGAGCGGCCCATCGATGGCCGGCTCGTGCTGCCGCGTCTCGCCGAGTGGCCCGTGCAGGGCCGCGCCGGGTAACGCGTCCGGCTGGGCTGGTATACTCGGACATCCCTTCCCGGAGGACGCGCCGTCGTGATTCGCGCATTCGCCGCAGTGCTGCTCGCCGCCCTTCTCGCCGGCCCGACGTCCGCTGCAGGTGACGGCGCGGTTCGCAAGGCCGGCCAGGTGCTCTGGTCGACCGACTTCGAGCACGGGATCGAGTTCCAGATGCTCGTGGACTCCGGCGTTCTCGTCGTCGGGACCGAGCGGCACACGTACGGCGTCGATCAGCGCACAGGCAAGACGTTATGGCGCAAGCGCGACGTCCACGTGAACCCCGAGGACATCATGAGCGTGCCGGGAACGCGAATGCTCCTGATCAACGAGGATTACGGCGGCAAGTTTGCGGACAAGGAGACGAGCGTCCTCGCAATCAACGTCGAGACCGGCGAGGACATGTGGGAGTCGAAGGTTATCAAGGGCAAGGGGATGCAGGCGGTCGCCGATACGGCGACGGGGCTTCTGCTGCTCGTGACCGTGAAGAACCCGCACGGCGACGATCTCGGCGCGTTCGCGGGGTGGCTGCCGGGCGACGGCATCTTTTCGGGCTTCAGCCGCAAACCGCACCTGAACGCGATCGACCTTGCGACGGGCAAGTTGCGATGGGACCGCGACTTTGAACAGGACGTCCAGATGCGCCCGACGTTCGGCGAGGATGTTGCGACGGTCAACGGCCGGCCCGCAAAGGAGCGGCCCTTCGACCTCGGTTTGTGCCGGCCGCCGATCATCGCCGGATCGCAGATCCTCGTAACATACAGCGGCGTAACGTGTTATGACGCCGCAACCGGAAAGCGGCTGTGGAAGCAGGAATACGACGTCCGCGAAGGCGATCTTGCGCTGTCGGACGCGGACGCCATTGTCACGGACGACGTGGTGTACACGTCGGGTGAGGGTCGCATCCGCGCATTGGACCGGGCGACCGGGCGGCAGTTGTGGAAGACGGACGATTTCGGGCTTGTGCCCGCGCTGTTCGTCGACGACCGCGCGGTGTACGGACAGCTGGGCGGACGGTTCTTCAACATCTCGTCCGAGAACTGGATGTGGAAGGGAGACTTTGGCGCGGTCTGCGTGGACCGGCACAGCGGAAAGCAGATCTGGAAGTTCGACTCGGGCAACGACTCCACGACGAGCCTTGCGATCGTCGGCGATCGCGTCTGGCTCGGGGACGAGGAGCACCTGATCGGTCTGGATCGCGCGACGGGTCGGCGGGTACTGAACGAGCGGCACGAGCTCGATCACCGGCCGTTCATCGCGACGTTCAATGAATCCAGCGAGATCGTGCTGATCAGCGAGGACGAGGCCGCGGGATTCTCGACTGCGACCGAGACGCGCACGTGGTACCGAAAGTACAGCGCGATCGGTCCGTCCGGCTGGAAGCGGTTTGCCGCGGGGTTGCTGATGACGTCGGGTGCGGTGCTGTCGGTGTCGTCGTTTGCGGCTGCGAGGGTGAAGGGGCTTCTGCCCGCGCTTCCCTCGCCCGCGTTGAGAGTTTCGGGCCTTCAGCCGATCCCGCTCGTCAACACGCGAGCGATCGCGATCAAGGCGGCGTCCATTGCGGGGCGCGAGTTCTGGCGCGCGGGGTCGGGCATGCTCGGCGTGACGCGGTATGCGCACCTGACGGGCTCGCACCAGTACTTCCTGACTCGGCTGCCGGGCGCCGATCAGGCGCTTGCGGGTGTGAACCTGACGACGGGCGAAACCGACCGCGCGGTGGCACTGCCGGCGCAGACTGCGAACATCGCGATTGACGAGGACAGCGGTGTGGTGACGCAGGCGCGGGGGCGGAAGCTCGTGGGACTTGCGCTCGACGCGAGGGAGTAAGCTTCGCGGCTCTGCGCCTTAGCGCCTCTGCGTGTGGATTTCCCTTTCTACCCCGTCGTCAACCGCGCGGGCGCAGGTACCCGCGCGTGATCCGGACCGGGTCCACCGGCCGCTCGCGCAGTCTGAGGTCGTCGGTCCGCAACGGCGCCGCCGCGATCGCGTCGACGACCTCCATGCCTTCGACGACGTGGCCAAAGATCGTGTACTTGCCGTCCAGCTGGCGTTCGGGGCCGGTCACGATGAAGAACTGGCTCGTCGCGCTGTCGTTGTCGCCCGTCTGGTGCGCGGCGGACACGGTCCCCCGGACCTGGCGCAGCTTTGGCGAGAACTCCGCGGCGAGCCTCCGCTGCGATTCCTGGCCGAGCCCGTCGTCGTACGGGTTGTCGTCCTTGGTATTCGGGTCGCCGCCTTGAATGATGTGCTTCGGGATCACGCGAAAGAACGTCGTCCCGTCGAAAAAGCCGAGCCGGAACATGTTCTGAAATGCGACCGTGTGCCCTGGCGCCTCGTCCGAATAGAACGCGATGACGATCGTGCCGGCGGTCGTCTCGAGCACTGCAACCATGTTCTTGTCGGGCTTGCTCGCCAACGGCTCGTGCGGCTTCGTCGCAACAGGCGACGACGGCTGCGTGGGTTGCTCGTCGCCCTTCCCGCAGGAGCTCGCGCCTGCGATGGCAAAAGCCAATGTCACCGCAGCTACGATGGCGGCCGCGATGCGACGGTCGTTCGAAGGTGAAATGGCGTGAGCGTCGAGCATGCGTGGTGCGACCGCTCGCCAGTCTAGTCGGTCGCCAAGAGCGCGGTCAATTCGCGCCGCCATCGTCCGGCGCACCACCGACGTTGGGGCCTGAGCGCGAGTAACGGAGCTGAGGCCGGTAGGCCTCAGGCCCCAACGTCCCGACCACCACTTTGGGGCCTGAGCGCGAGTAACGGAGCTCCGGTAGGCCCCAGGCCCCAACGCCCCGACCTCCACCTTGGGGCCTGAGCGCGAGTAACGGAGCTGAGGCCGGTAGGCCTCAGGCCCCAACGCCCCGACCTCCACCTTGGGGCCTGAGCGCTACCGCGCCCAGCTCAGTTTCTGGGGTGTGCGACTGCTGCTACTCCGTCGTCACGCGGTCCGTGCCCTCGAGCGCCGCGTTCAACGTGTGCCACGACAGGCTCGCGCACTTCACGCGCGCGGGGAACTCGCTCACGCCCGCAAAGATCTTCAGCCGGCCCAGGTGGTTCTCCTGCTCGTCGGGATTCAACTCTCCCGTGACCAGCCGGTGGAACTCGTCGAAGAGCACGCGCGCCTCGTCGACCGTCTTTCCCTTTACGTTCTGCGTGAGCATCGACGCGGACGCCTTCGAGATCGCGCAGCCCGAGCCGACAAAGCTCACGTCCTCGATCACACCGTTCTCGCCAGTTTGACGAACAGTTTCAGCTGGTCGCCGCACAGCGGTTGAACCCTTCAGCCGACGCCGAGGCATTCTCGATCTCGTGAAAGTTCCGGGGCTTCCTGTTGTGGTCGAGAATGACCGCCTGGTACAGCTCGCTGATATCCGACATTACCCGAAGACCTCAATGCACTTCTCGACACCGGCCGCGAGCGCGTCGATCTCGTCCCGCGTGTTGTAGAACGCAAACGACGCGCGCGCCGTCGCCGGCACGTTGTAGAACTGCATGACCGGCTGGGCGCAGTGATGGCCGACGCGGATCGCGATGCCGTCCTGATCGAGGACCGTTCCGATATCGTGCGGATGGATGCCGTCGACCTCGAACGACAGCACCGCTGCCTTCTCGCGCGCGGTGCCGATCAGCCGCACTCCGTGGATCGACGAGATCCGCTCGGTCGCATACGCCAGCAGGCTCGTCTCATACGCCGCGATGCGGTCGAGACCGATCGCGGTCACGTAGTCGATGGCCGTTGCAAGGCCGATCGCTTCGGCGATCGCCGGCGTGCCGGCTTCGAACTTGACCGGGATCGCGTTGTAGATCGTCTTCTCGAACGTCACCGACAGGATCATGTCGCCGCCGCCCTGGTACGGCGGCAGCTTTTCGAGCCATTCGGCTCGGCCATAGAGCACGCCGATTCCCGTCGGTCCAAAGATCTTGTGCCCCGAAAACGCGTAGAAGTCGCATCCGAGCTCCTGCACGTCGACCGGCATGTGCGGTGCGCCCTGCGCACCGTCGACCAGCACCGGGATGCCGCGAGCGTGCGCCAGCGCCACGATCTCGCGCACCGGGTTGATCGTGCCGAGCGCGTTCGAGACGTGCGCCACGGCGACGATCTTCGTTCGATCCGAGATCAGATCGGCGAGCTTTTCGAGCTCAATCTCGCCCGCCTCGTTGATCGGAGCAACGACGAGCTTTGCGCCCGTTCGCTGGCACGCCATCTGCCACGGGACGATGTTCGCGTGGTGCTCGAGGTGCGTGATCAGCACCTCGTCGCCGGATTTCAGCACGTCGAGCGCGAATCCGTTTGCGACGAGGTTGATGGCTTCGGTCGTCCCGCGAACGAACACGATCTCGCGACTGTCGGTGGCGTTGAGCAGGTTGGCGACCGTGGCGCGCGCCTTGTCGTGCGCAAACGTCGCGCGCTCGCTCAGGTAGTGGACGCCGCGGCGGACCGTCGCGTACTCGCGCGTGTAGAAGTCGTTCATCCGGTCGATGACCGCCATCGGTTTCTGGCTGGTCGCCGCATTGTCCAGGTACACGAGCGGTTTACCGTGCGCGAGCTGGTGGAGCACGGGAAAGTCTTCACGCACGCGCGCGACGTCGAGCATTGCCGTTGAGGTCTGCATACGCGTCACCCTGGTTGCTACCCTTTATGAAACCGCGCGATCAACACGTCGTCGAGGTGCTGGCGGACCGACTCGGTCTGGATTTCGTCGATGATCTCGCGCGCAAATCCGTACGTGAGCAGACCGCGCGCCGTCTCTTCGTCGAGACCGCGACTTGCCAGATAGAACCGCTCCTCGTCCTCGAGCGCACCGACGGTCGCGCCGTGCGTGCAGATGACGTCGTCCGCAAAGATCTCGAGCTCGGGCTTTGTGTCGACACGGGCATTCGGCGACAGCATCAGGTTCCGGTTCGTCTGGTGCGCCTCGGTCTTCTGCGCGTCGTGGTGGACGACGACCTTTCCGTTGAACACGGCGCGCGACCTGCCGTCGAGCACGCCCTTGTAGAGCTGGCTGCTCGAGCAGTGGGGCACGAGGTGATCGATCCGGGTATGGCTGTCGGTGTGCTGGCCGTCGCTCGTGACGTAGAGGCCGTCGATTTGGCACTCCGCGCCCTGTTCGACGAGCTGGACGCGCAGATCGTGGCGCGCAAGCGCCGACCCGATCGCGATCGAGACCGAGCTGTAGCGCGCGGAGCGGCACACGCGGACGTCGGTCGAGCCAATATGGTTCGCCAGATCGCCCTCGCGCTGCACGCGGTAGTGCTCGACACGCGCGCCCTCGGCGAGCGCGAACTCGGCGACCGCATTCGTCAATGACGGACCCTCCGAAACCGACGCGAACGTCTCGATGATCCGGACGCCGCTGTTTGCGCCCGCGACCACAAGCGTCCGCGGATGCGCGGCGGCCGGTTCGGCGGCGCCTCCCGAGAGGTAGACGACGTGGACGGCGCCCGCGACTTCGCAACCGTCGGGCACGTAGACGAACGCGCCGCCCTCGGTCATCGCCGTGTTGAGCGCGATGAACGGCTCGCTCTCCCACGGCGAGATCGTCGCAAGACGTTCACGAACGAGCGTGCCGTTCTCCGAGGCCGCGATCAAACGGATGTCACCCGCTACGACGCCGGCCGGAAGGTCCCGAATCGACGACAGTTCGCGGCAGAAGTTCCCGTCGATGAAGACGAGGTAGCTGCCCGACGCCTCGGGCGCCTGCAGCGATTCGAGAAGTTCGAAACTCAGTCGCTCGCAGCCCGCGTGCGACCGGACGAAATCGGTCCTGAGCACCGGCGCGATATCCGTGTACTTCCATTCCTCGACACGCGTCGACGGGAAGCCTACACGTGCAAACGCGTCGATGGCGCGCTTGCGGATGGGCGCAAACCACGACTCCAGCTCGTCCGCCGGATGGTCGACGAGCTCAAAGTCGGCAACCCACCGGTCCTTCTCGTTTGCCAGCAGTGGCTTCATCCCGCGCGGACCTCCGACGTGGCCGAAACGTTCGCCTCGCGAATCCACTCGTAGCCCTTTTCTTCAAGCTCGAGCGCGAGCTCCTTGCCGCCGGACTTCACGATCCTGCCGCCCGCGAACACGTGCACGAATCCGGGCACGATGAAGTTGAGCAGCCGCTGGTAATGCGTCACGAGGACGAATGCGTTGGTCGGCTTTGCCAGCGCGTTGACGGCCGTCGACACGACGCGGAGCGCGTCGATGTCGAGTCCCGAATCGGTCTCGTCGAGCACGGCAAGCGCGGGATCGAGCACCGCCATCTGCACAATCTCGTTGCGCTTCTTCTCTCCACCCGAAAAGCCCTGGTTGACCGCGCGGTTCGCAAACGCGTAGTCCATCTCGAGCAGCTTCATCTTCTCGCGCAGCAGGTCGTCGAACTCGAGCGGATCGAGCTCTTCCTCGCCGTGCGCCTCGGCCTTCTGGTTGTAGGCGAGCCGCAGAAAGCTCGCGTTCGACACGCCCGGAATCTCGACCGGGTACTGGAACGCGAGAAAGACCCCGGCGCGCGAGCGCTCGTCCGGCGACATCGTGAGCAGGTCCTGTCCGCGGAACTGCACGGTACCCGATGTGACCTCGTACGCCGGATGTCCGGCGAGCACCTTTGCAAGCGTGCTCTTGCCCGAGCCGTTCGGGCCCATGATGGCGTGAATTTCGCCTTCGTTGACCGTCAGCGACACGCCGCGCAGGATCTCTGTCCCGTCGATGCTCGCGTGAAGGTCCTTGATTTCTAATAGTGTAGACATAAGCAAAAGCCGCGAATTGCCGCAGATGGATGCAGATTTGTGTAGATTCGCGTTAATCTGCGGCAAGTCTCATCCGACCGAGCCCTCCAGTTTCATGCTCAGCAACCGCGTCGCCTCCACAGCGAACTCCATCGGGAGCTCGTTGAAGACCTCCTTGCAGAAGCCGTTGATGATCGTCGAAACCGCCTCTTCCGTCGGGATGCCGCGCGACTCGAAGTAGAAGATCTGGTCCTCGCTGATCTTCGAGGTCGTCGCCTCGTGCTCGACGCGCGACGTATCGTTGAGCACCTCGATGTACGGAAACGTGTTCGCGGTGCAGTTGTGGCCGATCAGCATGGAGTCACATTGCGTGTAGTTCCGAGACCCGGCGGCCTTGGGCATCATCTTCACGAGCCCGCGATAGCTATTGTTCGACTTGCCGGCCGAGATTCCCTTGGAGATGATCCGGCTGCGCGTGTTCTTGCCGATGTGGATCATCTTGGTGCCGGTGTCGGCCTGCTGCATGTTGTTCGTGAGCGCGACTGAGTAGAACTCGCCGACCGAGTTGTCGCCCTGCAGGATGCAGCTCGGGTACTTCCACGTGATCGCCGACCCTGTTTCCACCTGCGTCCATGAGATCCGCGAGTTCACGCCGGCACACTTCCCGCGCTTTGTGACGAAGTTGTAGATCCCGCCCACACCCTCTTCGTCGCCCGCGTACCAGTTCTGGACGGTCGAGTACTTGATTTCCGCATCGTCGAGCGCGACGAGCTCGACGACCGCCGCGTGCAGCTGGTTCTTGTCGAACTGGGGCGCCGTGCATCCCTCGAGGTAGCTGACGTAGCTGCCCTTGTCGCACACGATGAGCGTGCGCTCGAACTGTCCGGAATCCTGGGTGTTGATCCGGAAGTAGGTCGAGAGCTCCATCGGGCAGCGCGTGTTGGGAGGCACATAGCAGAACGACCCTTCCGAGAAGACAGCCGAGTTCAGCGCGGCAAAGAAGTTGTCGTTCGCCGGGACGACCGATCCCAGGTACTTCTTGACGAGCTCGGGATACTCGCGAACTGCCTCCGAGAACGAACAGAAGATCACGCCGGCATCCATCAACTTCTTGCGGAATGTCGTCCCGACCGAGACCGAGTCAAAGATGGCGTCGACGGCGACGTTCGAGAGCCGCTTCTGCTCGTCGAGCGGAATTCCGAGCTTTGCGAACGTCTCGAGCAGCTTGGGATCGACCTCGTCGAGGCTTTCGAGCTTCTTTTTCGACTTCGGCGCCGAGTAATAGATGATGTCCTGGTAGTCGATCTTGGGATATGCGACGTTCGCCCACTCCGGCTCGGGCATCTCCTGCCACCGCCGGAACGCCTTCAGACGCCACTCGAGCAGCCACTCCGGCTCGTCCTTCTTTGCGGAGAGCATCCGGACGGTCTCTTCCGTCAGGCCGCGAGGGAGCGTGTCGGCCTCGATGTCGGTATGGAAGCCGTACTTGTACTTCTGGTTGGCGAGCGTCTCAATCGTGCTCATTGGGAACTCCTGTCATTTCGCGGTGAGCCGTTGCCGCAACCGTGCCGGTTGCGCGGAGACTCGTCGAGCGAAGCTGCGTCAGCTGTGCCATGCCGCCGGCCTGGCCGGCCATCAACTGCTGGAGCGAGATCCGCGACAGCACATCGCGCACGAGCGAATGCAACCCCTGGACGACGGGCTTGATCGTGCAGTCGTCGGTGTGCACGCACTCGTCCATCTCGCCCGCAAAGTGCTGACAGTGATGGCTCATCTCGTCTTCGTCGAGCACCTTGATGACATCGCTGAGGAGGATCTCGGCGGGCGGCTTTCCGAGCACGTATCCGCCCTTCGGACCGCGGACCGACTTGACGAGTCCGGCGTGGCTCAGGATCCACAGCAGCTTGCCGGCATACGCCGCCGAGATGCCCTCGCTTTCGGCAATGTGCCGCAGCGACGAGGCCGAGCCGGGCGCCGTCCGGGCAACCTGCATCAGGCATCTGAGCCCGTATTCCTCTTGTGCGGATATCTTCATCAGTCCTGCCAGAATTCCTCGTGATTTCGCAAGAAAGGAACTCTAATCTAATGCTTACTTTTTAGTCAAGATTAAAGTCCGGCACGGCGCCGGCGGACGAGGAAGGCCTCGTTGACCCCTGATGTGAATGGGGATAGTGTAATGGTCTTCGTGGCGTCAGCCGAAAAGTACACGCAGGTACGATCCATAGGGAGTAGCAGCATGTTCAGGCCAGGTGAGGCGCGTTCCAGTGCGCGGCGAGTCTTGTGCGCGCTCGGTCTCGCGTTATGCGTGTCGGCGGTCCCCGTGTTGGCTTCCGGGCCACGGCTCAGTGCGCCGCGCCAGAAGAACCTGGCAGAGAACACGCATTTCGGCACGTACTACGTTCCAAAGATCTTTGCCTCCGGCCGAAACCTGTTCGCCATGTGGCGCTCGCCGGGACAGTCCGGCGCCGTGCGGTCGTTTGCAGTGTCGCGCGACGGCGGCAAGACGTTCAGCGAGCCAAAGACGGTTCGACCGCCGCTGGTCACCCAGCTGCTCGACGTCGAAGCCGACGGCACCGGGTCGATCTATTTCGTTGGATTGACGCCGCTTGCGACGCAGGTTGCCATCGTGCGGACCGACGAGAAGCTCAAGACGTTCAACTCTGGCCTGATCCTCGAGTCCGAACGGAACGTCGTCGAGGCGGACCTCAAGACCGCGTCCGACGGACGGCTGTTCCTGGCGTTTCAGACCGCGTTCTCGATCAACATCCGCGCAGGCGTGTTCACGACGGCGCAGCAGACCCTGTGGGCCGTCTCGGCGGACCATGGCGAGTCGTTCAGCACGTTCGTCGTTTCGAACTCGCGGCCCGGGTTCGACTCAGACTATGCGCCGAGGCTCGTCGCAGGGCCCGGGGGCGAGATGTGGCTGCTCACGCTGCGTGACGCCACGCGCACACGCTACGACGCCGGCGAGTCGTACAACGGCGGACGATTGCTCGTGCGCCGGATCGACGGCGACCCCACGGAGCCGATCGACCTGTCGCGCACGGCGGAGCTTACCGGCCAACCTACTCAAATTGAAGGTTTTATCGCGGCGGACGGATCGTTGTGTGTCGCGTGGGCCGAGCAGGCGCTCGTCGACGGCGCGCCCATTCAGCGTGTCTACCTGACGCGGAACATCATCGGCGGCCCTCCGGTGGTGCCTGTCGATCCGCTCGTGACGACGGGCATTCCGCACGACTTTCACATCCACCGAACCGACGCAGGTCAGGTCGTAATCCTCGTGCACGGCGCCGGCTACGACTCCGACGAACCTGAGCCGAACCTGATCGGGCTCGCGTCCATCGACGACGCGATCTCGTTCGGACCGATCGCCAAGATCACCGGCTATCCACCGCTCACAAGCGTCGACTCGGCGTCCGACGGGAAACGCGTCTACGGGTTGTGGACCGACACGCGGCTTGTGCGCTTTTCAGCCTTTGTTCCTCGAGACCAGTAAGACCTGCAATTCGTTATGACACCCTGGACACAGCTCCAATCGGAGCTCACCATCCCGACGCGGGGCCAGGGAATGATGGACATCACCCCCGAGGTCGCCCGTTTCGTCGAGCAGTCCGGCGTCGATACGGGTCTCTGCACCGTGTTCATTACCCATACATCGGCGAGCCTCATGATTCAGGAAGGCGCCGACCCCGACGCCCGGCGAGACCTCGAGCGATTCCTCGCGCGCCTTGCGCCCGAGGGCGATCCGCAGTACACGCACACCGCGGAGGGTCCGGACGACATGCCGTCGCACATCCGGTCGGCGCTCACCGCGACGTCGCTCGCAATCCCCATCGCCCGCGGTCGGCTCGCACTCGGGACGTGGCAACACATTTTTCTGTGGGAGCATCGGCACCATGGCTCGCGCCGGCGCGTCGTGCTCCACACACTCGGTACGCGTCAGTCCGGGTGAAGACCGGCCGCGCGTGACAGTGAGGCGTCGATGGACCCTCGGCAGATCGAAGGCAAGACAATCGCCCACTTCAAGATTCTTCAGTCGCTCGCATCGGGCGGCATGGCGAACGTCTACAAGGCCGTCGACGTGCAGCTCGACCGCACGGTGGTTCTGAAGATCCTCGACGCCGATCTGCTCGGCGACGACGGCGCGCGCCGCCGGTTTCTGCGCGAAGCCCGGCTCGCATCGTCGCTCGACCACCCCAACATCTGCACGATCTATGAGATCCACGAAGCCGACGGCGTCTACTACATCGCGATGCAGTACGTCGAAGGCAACACGCTCAAGCGCACGATCAACGGCCACCCGCTCGCCACGCCCGCGCTGCTGTCGATCGCGCTGCAGGTGGCCGACGCCGTCGCCCGTGCGCACGACCGCGGCATCATTCACCGCGACATCAAGCCGCAGAACATCATGATCACGCCGCGGGGCCAGGCGAAAGTGCTGGACTTCGGGCTCGGGAAGAACCTCGAGGAGTCCACGAGCCACCCGGCCTCGGAGTTGACCGTTCTCGGGTCTCCGTTCGGCACACCGTCGTACATGTCGCCCGAGCAGGCGCGCGGCGAGCGCACGGACCGCCGCGGCGATGTGTTTTCGTTCGGGATCGTGCTTTACGAGATGGCGACTGGTCGCAAGCCGTTCAACGGCAAGAACCACGTTGAGATCTACTACGCCATCTGCAACAAGTTCCCTCCCCCGATCGCCGACCTCAACCCGTACGCGCCGTCCGACCTGCAGGTTGTCGTCGACCGCGCGATGGCCAAGGACCCGGCCGACCGCTACCAGTCGATGCACGAACTGCTCTCCGACTTGAAGCGGATCTCGGCGAACATCCAGCTGTCGTCGCCCGTGCCGGACGGCATCAACCAGCCGTACGTGCCGATCAAGACCGTGCGCGCCGGCTGGATCGACGCGCTCCTTCCGCCGTTTTTCCGCAAGCGGCCGGAGCCAACGGGCGTGCTCGGGCTCAACGACCGCGAGTCCGACGAACAGCGCGTCGCGCGGGCCATCACGCCCACCGACGACTTCCCGATCATTCCGGGCCTTCACAAGGCGCTGGCCGTTCTCCCGTTTCGCAGCCTCGGCGAAGAGACCGACGACAACTGGCAGTACCTGCTGCTCGAGGCGCTCGTTGCCGAGCTCGCAAAGTTCAAGTCGCTCACGATCCGGCCGACGAGCACCGTGACGCGCTACACCGACCGGTCGGTGAACCCGAGCGACGTCGGGCGCGAGCTCGGCGCCGACGCCGTGCTCGCTGGCAGTTATCTGCGGTCCGGAAACAAATTGCGCGTCACGTCGCAGCTGATCGAATCGAGCACCGGCGGCGTGCTGTGGGCGAGCAAGATCGACCTCCCGCTCGAGAGCGACATGGAAACGCTCGACACGGTATGCGAACGGCTGATCGAAGGGCTCGTCGGACGCCAGCTGGGCACCGACACGCTCGATCTGCTGCACGACGACAGCGAGGAGATCCGTCTCGACGGCATCGCGATGATGATGTACTCGCACGACGACCGCGCCGTCGACGCGCTCGCCGAGGCGCTCGGCGATTCGAGCCCGCGCGTGCAGTCCGCCGCGGCCGAGGCGCTCGGCCGGTTCGGCCGTGACGCGGCGACCGTCGTGACGACGCGTCTCGAAGACGCCACGGAGGGAGGCGATTTCTCGACCGCGCGC
Source organism: Blastocatellia bacterium (assembly GCA_044224215.1). GTDB lineage: Bacteria > Acidobacteriota > Blastocatellia > UBA7656 > JADIYM01 > DAOMFM01. The sequence continues at coordinate 16,654 of JBGAKX010000031.1, read as the reverse complement.
TACGCGGCAAAGGCCGCCGGGCTGATCGGTTCGTCCGAGACGCTTGCGCCGCTGCTCGAGGCGCTGTCGTGCGACGACAGCATGCTTGCGAGCGAGGCGGCGCTGTCGCTTGGTCGACTGGGCGACGAGCGTGCCCGACCGGATCTCGTCGAAGCGCTCGAGCGGTCGGACGCCAGCGTCCGCTTCACGTCCGCGCAGGCGCTCGGCGAATTGTGCGATCCGCGCGCCATCGGAGCGCTCGAAGTGCGCGGCCGGGAGGACGAAGACGAAGGCGTCCGCGCAAAGGCGCAATGGGCCGTCAGCCACATCCGGCGATCGCACCAGGCGTCGCGGTCAAAGCCGTCCGGGTCGCTCTCGCCCGAACTGCTCCGTGTGCGGTCGGAGGTCAAGAAGTGACCACCGAGCAGCTGTTCGTCGGTGTCGACCTCGGCCGGTCCACACGCATCGCGGTCGTCGATTCCAAGGGCGAGATCCTGTACCAGCGGCGCGATCCGTCGCACCTCGAGAGCGGGCGCGAGCTGATCGACGGGCTGATCGACTGCGTTCAGCAGACGATCCGTGACTCGCAGTCGATCGGAACGGTCGCGGCGGTGGGCTTCGGTCTGCCGGGCCTGATCGAACATCCGACGAGCCACGTCGTCATGTTGCCGAACCTGGCGGACGTGTCGTCGATCGAGGTGTACGACGAGGTGTCGCGGGCGATCGAATTGCCGGTTGCATTCGACAACGACGCGAACGCTGCTGCGTACGGCGAATGGCGCAGCGGCGCGGCGCGCGGCGCGCGCGATTTCATCTACATCACGCTCGGCACCGGCATCGGCGCCGGGATCGTCGAGGGAGGCACACTGCAGCGAGGCGCGCGCGGTTTCGCCGGCGAGTTCGGTCACATCAAGATCACGACCGATGGCCTGGAGTGCAGCTGCGGATCGTCCGGGTGTCTCGAGACGATTGCGTCGGGCCCGAACATCGTGCGCCGGACGCGCGAACGGCTGTTTTCGGATCCGGGGTTCTCGACGTCGCCGCTCGCCGAAAAGATGAAGGGCAAGCTGACGTGCGAGGACGTCGTGGACGAAGCGCTCGGAGGCGATCCGCTCGCACGTTCGATCATCGCCGAGACGGGGCTGTACCTCGGGATGACGATCGCCAACGTCGTCAACCTGCTGAATATCGAGATGGTCATCCTCGGCGGACCGGTGATGCGGCGAAACCAGCCGCTGCTGGATGCGGCGCTCGGCGAGGCGTCGTATCGTGCGTTTGCGCCGTCGTTTTCCATGTGCCGAGTGGTTGCGGGCGAGTTGGGCGAGGACGCCAAGGTGATCGGCTCCGCAATGATGGCGCGGGACCAGATGGTTGGTGCGTAGCGCGACGCAGAGCCGATCGCGTAAGCGATCGGGGGAGCCTCACCATGTGCACTTCACGTTGTTGGCCGGGCGCTACCGCACCCGGCTCCGGGTCCCGGCTCGCGCGCATTATGTGACCCAGAGCCGGGTGCGGTAGCGCCCGGTCCGCCTGTGCTTGCCCGACAATACCGTCTGTCAGTAATATCCCCCGTCTTCGGTCCCTCGGGACCCGGGGACTCCCCGCAAAGTCACACGCAGGAGCATTCATGCCGAACGAAGTCAAGAACCGTGCCCAGCGCCGCCGCGAGCAGCGCGAGGCCAAGGTGCATCGCCCGACGTTCTGGGACAGCAAGGTCAACAGGATCATCGTCGCAGCCATCGCGCTGGGATTCGTCACCGTCATCGGCTTCTACGCCTACGACAAGATGAAACCGGCGCAGGCGGCATCGACGCCGCCGATGCCGGCAATGCCCGCGCAGCCCGTCAGCCAGAAGCCGCCAACGCCTCCGCCGGCGACGCCACCCACGCCACCCGTCGATCCCAACGCAAAGGTCGAGACAAAGGACGTGAAGGTCGGCTCCGGCGACGCGTGCAAGCTTGGCGACAAGATCACCGTGCACTACACGGGCACGCTCACCGATGGCACCAAGTTCGACAGCTCGCGCGACAAGAACCAGCCGTACACATTCACACTCGGGACCGGAGTCATCGAGGGCTGGAACAAGGGCATCGCCGGGATGAAGGTTGGCGGAAGGCGAAAGCTCGTCATCCCGCCTGAGCTCGGATACGGAGCAACCGGCAAGGGCACGATTCCTCCGGGTGCGACGCTCGATTTCGACATCGAGCTCCTGAAGATCGAGCCAAAGTAAATTCCGCCCGACCAATCGTGGATGGTATGCTGGCAAGTGGCATGAATCCGACGATCTACGGATATATCCCTGTCGCGATCTTCTTTGTCGCGGCGGTCGTCGTTCCACTTGCGTTGCTCGCATTCTCGCGCGCGCTCAGCCACCGCGTTCACGGCGACGCAAAGCTGCAGCCCTACGAGTGCGGCGTCGACCCGATCGGCGGCGCACGCGAGCGCTTCTCGGTCAGGTACTACCTGATCGCGATGCTGTTCCTGATCTTCGACGTCGAGGCGGTCTTTCTGATCCCGTGGGGCGTCATCTTTGACAAGCTCTCGATCTTTGGCCTGATCGAGATGATCGTCTTCATCGGCATCCTCGTCGTTGGCTTCTATTACGCGTGGCGCAAGGGCGCACTCGAGTGGGTTTGACCGATGGGCGAGGACTTTGACGTCGAGATCGAGTCGAAGGGGATCGTCACGACGACCGTCGACTGGATCTTCAACTGGGCGCGGAAATCGGCGCTCTGGCCCGCGACGTTCGGGCTCGCGTGCTGCGCCATCGAGATGATGGCGACCGGCGCGTCGCGTTTCGACATGGACCGCTTCGGCGCCGGCGTGTTTCGGCCGAGCCCGCGCCAGTCGGACCTGGTGATCGTCGCGGGCACCGTGACGCTCAAGATGGCGCCCGTCGTTCGCCGGATCTACGACCAGATGCCCGAGCCCAAGTGGGTCATCTCGATGGGCTCATGCGCGAACGTCGGCGGCCCGTTCCCGAGTTACTCCACGCTGCAGGGCGTCGATCGGATCATTCCGGTGGACATCTACATCCCGGGATGCCCGCCGCGGCCCGAGGCGCTGCTGTACGGCCTGATGCGGCTCCAGGACAAGATCATGCGCGAGCATCCGACGCGCTACTTCTTTGGCCGCGAGGCGGTTCGCCGGGCTGCGGTCTCGCCCGATGCCGGGCAGTAGACGCTCCTTCCGCGACGCAATGGAGTCGGCGCTCTACGACGAGCGCTCGGGGTACTACGGCGCAGGACACGTGCGCTTCGGTGTGCGCGGCGACTTCACGACGTCGAGCGGCGCGAGCGCACTCTTTGGCGAGTGTCTTGCAAGGTGGATCGCCGGCCGGCGCACCGAACTGCAGGACTCTGGTGACTTCCATGTCGTCGAGATCGGTCCGGGTGACGGCCGTCTCGCCGCAGACATCCTCGGAGAGCTTGACGTGCCATACGTCTGCGTCGAACGGTCGCCGGCGCTCCGAGAGCTTCAGAGGGACCGACTCGCGAGGTTCGGCGACCGCGTTCGATGGACGACGCTCGAGGAGCTCGCGCGCGCACCCGTGACCGGCGTCGTTGTCGCGAACGAGGTCTTTGACGCGCTGCCCGTGCATCGCGTGCGTGCGGTCCGGGGCACGATCGAGGAGCTGTTCGTGGGCGACGACGATGCGTGGTTTCCGTCGCCATCTGAGCCCCTCCGCCGGTATGTCGAGCGGTACGCGCCGTGGGCGCTCGACTGCGATCAATCGCCGGAGATCGAGGTGTGCCTCGACGCGTTTGCTCTCGTCGATGCGTGTGCCGGCGCTCTCGTCCGTGGCGCGATCGTCGTGATCGACTACGGCGAGGAGGCGTCGACGCTCTACGGCCCGCATCGTCCGCACGGAACCGTGCGCGCGTTCCGGAACCACGCGCTCGTCGACGATGTGCTTGCGGATCCGGGACATCAGGACATCACGGCCAGCGTCAACTTCTCGGCCATTGCGGACCGCGCGTGCGACAACGGTCTGACGATTGAGCCGCTCGTCGTTCAGCACGAGTTTCTGCGGCGCAACGGGATCGTGGAGCGAGCAATGCGGCTCGCCGCGGACCCGGACACTCCACTCGCCGAGCGACTCGCCGCCAAGTCCCTGCTCGTGCCTCAAGGATTCGGCGATGCCTTCAAGGTCCTGATTCTCACGCGACGGTGACGCCAGGTCACCGTGTCAGCCGGATGGACGCCGTTCCGCGGGACGCCATGCCGCTCGCCATCGCGGCCAACGGGTTCACCGAGCACGAATCGCATTGGACATTCGCCCGCCTGAGCGAATCCGGGAGCAGGGAGGGTTCATGGTGCACCATATCGTGCATGCCGGGCCGATATCGGCTGCGCGACCTCGTGCGCGAGTTGGGTGCCGAGCGCCGTAACTCTCCATCGATATTGCGACTTTGGCAACTCGCCAGCTTGGGCACGATCGTTGCTCCCGGGCAGGTTGAAGCACATCAACACGAAGGGAGTTCTGGCGATGACCAGCACGACCAGGACGAATCCAGCAGCGGTTCCGACGGCCATTCCCTCACGACGTCACGTCAACGGCGGCGATCCCGCAGGCAGAATTTCAGCAACAAGATCTTCAACCCTTCTCAAAGTCTTCTTACTTGTGACGACATTCGTCGTGGCCGTCCCCACGCCGGTCAAGGCGGGCGAACTGGAACATCCGGGTTCGGCGGTTGCTGTTCCCGGCACCATACCGTTTCGCGAAGTCGAAGGGATCGGTCTCATTGCGAACGTATGGGTGAACGGCGCGGGTCCGTTCCGATTCGCACTCGACACCGGCGCCGGTTGCGTCATTGCGTCGGATCGAGTCGCGCGCGAATCGCATCTGGACCTGAGCGACACGACGGTTCCGATAGCGGGGCTGAGCGGATTACCGGCCGCCGCGCGTCAAACAGCCGCTGCCAGACTTGCCGCTGGCTCGAGTGACAACGTGCTGCCTTCAACAAGCGTGCTCCTCGTCACGGACGCGCTTCCGGAAGGCGTCGACGGCGTGCTGGATCCGGCCATCGCAGTGCGCCCGCTCGGATTCGTCATGGACCTGCCGTCCGGAGAGCTCCGCTGCTTTGATCCGCTGACGTCGCCGGTTCGAGCGACGGGCGATTCACCCGACAGCGTCGTCGTGGCGTGGCTTGGATCTGCCGGGTCGCTCAGTCCGGTTGTTTCAATTGGGCACGGCCGAAAGGCGCTTGTCGATACCGGGTCACAGTTCGGACTGGCGATCGGCACACGGGACGTCCTCGCCTTTGGCGCGATCGTGCAGAGAACAAGCGTCTCCGACGGTGTCGTAGATCTCGGCGGTGGGGCGGTGCGGTCGCGGCGAGCCACGACTCCGACGCTCGATCTTGGCGGAATGGTGCTGAGCAACGTTCCGACCCAGGTCCTCCTGGGCACAGACAGCGACACGCAGATCCTGCTCGGGAGGGATGCACTCAGGCCGTTCGAGATCACGTTCGACCCGCATGCGCGCTTGATACAGATCGCGCGCGTCACGAAGTAGTCCTGCCACACGACCGCAGACCAAACGTCAAGTACGCCGGTGACGCCCGCCGATACGCGCTGCCGGTCAGAGCGTCGCCATGTCGATGACGAACCGGTACCGCACGTCTCCCTTGATCGTTCGTTCGTACGCTTCGCCGATCCTGTCGATCGGGATGACCTCGACGTCCGACGTGATGTCGTGCTCGGCGCAGAAGTCCAGCATCTCCTGCGTTTCGCGTATGCCGCCGATCAGCGATCCCGCGATCTTCCGACGCTTCATGATCAGCGGGAAGGCGGCAACGGCGAGCGGTGTCGGGGGAACGCCGACGAGCACCAGCGTTCCGTCCTTCTTGAGCATGTTCAGGTACACGTTGACATCGTGATCGGCCGACACGCAGTCGAGGATGAAATCGTAGCGGTTTGCGAGTGGCTCGAGGTCTTCGGGGTTGCGCGTCACGACGAAATGCGTCGCACCAAGCTGCAACGCATCGTGCTCCTTCGACGGTGACGTGCTGAAGACGGTCACTTCGGCGCCCATCGCCGCGGCGATCTTCACGCCCATGTGACCGAGCCCGCCAAGACCGATCACACCGACCTTCTGCCCCCTGCCGACGCCCCAGTGCCTGAGTGGCCCGTACGTCGTGATTCCGGCGCACAGCAGCGGAGCGACATTGGCGAGCGGCAACTCCGGCGAGACCTTCAACACGTACTTCTCGTCGACGACGATCTGCGACGAGTAACCGCCGAACGTGAGCGTCGTCTCGTCCTTCTCGGTCCCGTTGTACGTGAGGACGAGATGGTTCTCGCAGAATTGCTCGTCGCCGTCCTTGCACGCCGCGCACGTGCGGCACGAATCGACAAAACAGCCGACGCCGGCGATGTCACCTTCGGCGAACCGCGTGACCTCCGGGCCGACATGCCTCACCCTGCCGACGATCTCGTGGCCGGGCACCATGGGATACGTCGCGTTCTCCCACTCGTTGCGGGCCTGGTGAATGTCCGAATGGCAGATCCCGCAGTAGAGGATCTCGATGTGGACGTCGTGCGGCCCGACGTCCCTGCGCTCGAATTCGAACGGCTTGAGCTCCTCTGTCGGTCCGTGTGTCGCGTATCCCCTGGTCGGCAGCATGCTTGTTCTCCGTGTAAATGAATGTGAATGAAATGGTCGTTCGCCCGCGCACACGTCCACGACGTTGCCCGAACACGTTACCAGACGACGCAAGCGCCGAGCGTGTGCGATCCGTTCCGTCGCCGACCTAAGGCTTCCGTTCGAGCATCACCATGCCCGACATCCGGCGGACCTCCTCGCGGCGGCGCGCGGTGGACACAACGCTCATCAGCCGGTAGAGCCACATGTAGTTCATCTCGCGGTTGAGCCGCCGTGCCTCTTCGATCGCCGATCTGAAACTCGATTCTCGCCAGCCAAACGGCTCAAAGAACGCGGTACCTTCGGCTGGCGCGAACTGGAACGGTGCGGATCCCGCGCGCGCCTCGCGTCCCCAGTACTTGTTCATGATCTGCAGGAGCCGCGGCCCGGCGAGATCGGTCAGCCAGAGCTTGACCACCGATGTCTCGTGGAGCGCCGTGGCGAGCCCTCCGACCTGTTCGCCGGTCAGGTACACGAGAAGCCCCTCCGTGATCACGAGCGTATCGATGCCGCCGGCCGACACCTCGGCAAGCACCGACGCACGCACGGCTGCGTCCGTGAGGTCCGCAGCGATTGCCCTATATGAACAAACCGGCGTCGCGTCGCGCAGCTCCTCCTGCTTGTAGTTGAGGATGCCCGGCAGGTCGACGTCGATCCACTGCAGCGCGGACGGGAGCGCGAGCCGCCACGGGCGGGTGTCGAGGCCCGCCGCGAGGTTGACGACCTGACCGATCCCACGATTTGAGATCGCATCGAGGATCATCTCGTCGAGCACCTGCGTGCGCACGATCATGGCCCACGCAGTGGCGCGGCCGCGCCGCATCGTGTTGACGATCTCCTCGCCTCGTTCGCCGGCAAGGCGTCTCGCGTACGGATCGCGGAAGAGCGCGTCGGGTCGATCGGTCTCCATCGCCCGGTACACCGCAACCCACCGGGCGGTGTCGGATATGTGTTCGATTGGCACCGCGAGATCCTCGGATGTCGAGAGAGTCCGCCGTGACCGCGTTCCGCACGCGCGATCCGGCAGCGCGCATTGTCGCACGACAGACGCCCCGTCCGCCGCACATTGTGAAGCGCGCCAACGAAGCGGAGCCTCCGGTCAGCGCCCTCGCCACGCGCCGATGGCGTACTCGAATACGAGCAGCGCAAGAGCGATCGCGAGCGGGATCTGAAACAGCTCGCTTCGCGCCGTTCGCTCGCCGGCGGCGTGCGTCGTCTGTCCCATCGTGCCCACCCATCCGGCGATTCGGTCCGCCTCGTCGCCGGTCGACGCATCGAGCACGAGGCCTCGCGAGCCAAGCGCGGCCATCACCTCGGGGCGGGCGCGCGTAACGACAGGTTCGCCGTCGGGTCCGTGCTTGAGTGTATTCGAGCCCAGAACGTCGAGCGGTATCGTCGCCCCTTCGCTGCTTCCGACCTGCACGGACGCGATCCGGACGTTCGCATCCTCGGCCCGCGCCGCCGCCTGTGCGGCCGCATCCACCGGATCCGTGGACAGGTCCTCGCCATCAGAGAGCACGACGAGCACGTGCTCGCCTTCACCTGCCGCGTCGAACATCTCGATCGACCGATCCACCGCCCGATCGAGCGACGTGCCGGGCGCGTCGACGCTCGCGACCTGCAGCTGATCTGCGAACAGGCGGGCCGCGTCCGTGTCGAGCGTGAGCGGCAACAGGATCCCGCTCGACCCCGAGAATGCCACGAGCCCGATCCTGTTGCCCTCGAGCCGATCGACGAGCTCGCGCAGCACGGCGCGCGCGCGCTCGATGCGCGATGGCGACGCGTCGCGCGCGAGCATGCTCAGCGAGACGTCGATCGCGATGATGACGTCGGCGCCGCGTGCAACTGTGTGCTCGGCGATGGGCGCTCCGCGGGCCACGCCAGTGCGAGCGTCATCAGCACGAACGCCGCGGACACGACGACCGCGCGCGCGATGCGCACCCGCGTCGCGCGGCGGATCGCGGCACGTGCCGCATCGGATGCGAGCAGTTCGCTGTCCGAGCGCGCAAGCCCCGCCGCGCGGACTGCCAGCACGCCGGCAAGCGCGACGAACGGCGCCGCCGCGAGCGCGAGCGGAACGAGCAGCGCCTTCACGGGATGCTCCTGAGCGCCGTGCTCCGCAGCACGAGCTCGAGAACGCCCGCTGCGAGCGCGGCCGACGCTGCGATCCAGAAGAGCTCCGTCGAACGGCCGGGCTGCGGGACTGGAACCGGTGACCGCTCGAGCAAATCGATGGTCCGGAACACCTGTTCGAGGGTCGTGACGTCGGCGGCCCGAAAATACGCGCCGCCCGTCGCCTGTGCGATCGACTCCAGCGCACTGGTTGAAGCCGGGCGATTGGACCTGTTGCGCACCGGTCGCTCCGGTGGGATTGTCCTCGTCGACGGCCTCCTTCCCGACGCCGATCGCATACACGCGCACGCCCATCGCGCGCGCGAGCTCGGCGCCCGTCACGGGATCGATCGTCGACCGGTTGTTCTCGCCGTCCGTCAGCAGCACGATGGCGCGGCTCGGCGGGCGCGAGCGCCGACGTACGATTCACCGCGCTGGCGAGCGCCATACCGATCGCGGTGCCGTCGTCATCGCCCGTCGCCATCTCGGCGCCGTCGAGCTGGAACTTCAGAATCTCGTGGTCGATCGTGAGCGGACACTTCAGCGTGCTGTAGCGCGCGAACGTGATGAGCCCGAGACGATCGCCCGGACGGCCTTCCACGAACGACGTGATGACGCGCTTTGCCACGTCGAACCGGCTGAGCGGCGGATAGTCCGCCGACGCCATGCTCGACGACACGTCGAGCACGACGAAGATGTCGACTGCATTCGTCGAGACGGGCGGCGGTGGAGCCGCGAGCTGCGGGCGGGCGAGCGCCACGACGATCAGCCCGATGGCCAGGCACTGCAGCACGACCAAGACCGGCTGAAGCGCGGCGCGCGGCGACACCGGGAGCCCACGCAAACCGGACACCGACGGTATGACGATCGCAGGTCGGAATCCCCTTCGTGCGACCCGGATCGCGACCAGTGCCGGGATCACCGCGAGCAGGAGGAGGGCCTCGGGGTTGGCGAGCCGCATCAGTCCGGGTCGGACGTCGCCGGCGACTCGTCGGCGCGAACGAACGTCTCGAACACGCGGGCGAGCTCGACGAATTCGGGTCCGGTCGGTTCGAGCCGTGCAAACTTCACGAGATCGCATACGTGCAGCACGCTGGCGACGGCAGCGACGTTCGCCGCGCGGTCCCGGCGCCGTGCCGCTGCGAGCAGCTCCGACGTCGTCCGTTCGCGTGGCTCGAGCCGCCGCGATGTCTCGACATACCGGACGATCGCCGCCGCAAGCGCCTGGTGCATCGGCGCCGGGTCGTATTGCGCGCGTGCGCGATCGATCAGTCCGTCGATCGACCCGAGGGCCCGCTCGGCGGCCGACCTGACGTCGTTAATCGCATCACGATCGCCGTCCGGCCGCGAGCCGCGCCTCACGAGCGAACGAATCAGCGCCAGCTCGCCGGGCGCGTCACGGCCGGCGAGGCGCATCGCCGAGCGGTACGCGAGCGCCGACACGACCAGACCGGCGAGCACGACGGGAACGAGCGGCTCGGACTTCACCGGCGGCAGCACGAGCTTTACGGCGGACGGGGGCGTGCCTGCCGTCGTCAGCGGTTCGACAGGGATCGAGACCGGGTCCGTGCGGACCGCCAGCGCGGCCCCGGTTCGGCCGGAGACGAGCGTGATCGACGGAATCCGTTGCGGCCCGACGGCGAACGGCTGCACGCGGAGCGTCATTCGGACGGCGGGCCGCCCGGCGCTGTCCTCGATCACGTCTCGAGCCGGCTCGCCAAGCAATTCAACGACCGAGGTCGTCCGGCGCGCGGGCGGCAGTGCCGCGTCGCGCGCGCCCTCTCCCGTTATGTCGATCGACAGCGTGACGACGTCTCCGATATGAACGGGGGCCGTCGCGTCGACGCGCGTTGCGATCACGAGGCTGGTTCCCTGCTCCGCGGCGCGGGCTTCCGCGCCACCCAGGAGCGCCAATCCGGCGAGCAGCACGACCCGTCCGGCCGCGCGCGTCATTTGTGCTTCCAGTTCGGCGCGCGCTTCTCCCTGAACGCGATCAGACCCTCGCCCGGATCCTTCAGGCTCATGAGCTGGTTCAGGTAGATGTCTTCGACGCGGGCGAGCCCTTCTTCGATCGGAAGACCCGACGCCTCGACGAGCGCGCGTCGTGCGGTCTCGAGCACGGACGCGCTCAGGCTGCGGAACCGGTCGAGGACCTCGGACGTCTTGGCCGCGATCTGGTCGTCCGGAACGACGTAGCTCACAAGACCGATCTGCTGCGCCTCCGCCGCGCTCAGCAGCGATCCGGTGAGCACCATTTCCCTTGCGCGCTTCTGTCCCACGATCCGCGGAAAATAGACGCACGCGAGCGGCGGAAACAGACCCATCTTGATCTCGGGCAGACCGAACCGCGCACGGTCCGACGCAATGACGATGTCGCAGAATGCCGCGAGCTCGCAGCCGGCGCCGAGCGCCGCATCCGGCACGACGGCGATCGTCGGTTTGCTGTAGAAGTCGAGATCGCGGAACAGGCCGTGGTAGGCCTCGAGGAACTGGTAGGCGCTGTCCGGCAACTGCTCGTCGACCGCGATGCCGGCGCAGAATGCCCGGCTCTTGGGTCCCGGTTCGAACAGGATGGCGCACAGCGACTGCTCGCGCGCGACCTCGTTGATCCCGGTCGCGATGGCCTCGATCATCTCGAGCGTGAGCACGTTGAGCGGCGGGTTGTTGAGCGAGAAGCGAGCGATGCGATCCTCGACGCGCACCGAAACGCGCGAAGAACTGCTCTCAATCACGACGTTCGATTCGCTCGGCTCAGCCATACGGGTTCCAAATATCGCCAATCACACCGGAAATGGCAACGGGTGAAGCCCGTTGGCCGTCGCAATGCGCGTCGTGAGGAGCGCGACCGGGACGGCTCAGGCGTCGACGGCAAACGCTATGCGAGAGATGCCCGCCGTCCGCGCGGTCGTGCGCAGGGTTTCTGCCAGCGTCGACGACCCGCCGAGGAACGCCGAGAAGGTAGCGTTCGGCACCCAGATCGTCAGTTCCGATCCGGCGAGCGCAACGGGAACGACGGGTCCGAGCCAGTCGCGAACGCCCGCGGGCTCGTGCGAGGCTTCGACGGCCGGGACGATCTGCTGCCACAACGCTGCGGCCTCGGCGTCGGCGGCCGGCTTGCCTCCCGGTTCGCGGCGCTCGAACAGCGCAGCCTGATCGGGGTTGGGGACGTGAAGATCGCCGGCGTTGTCGGTCGCGCGCTCGGGATCCCGAAGCGCCGACACGAGCAGGCCAGGTCCGACGCCTTCGCCGCGGCGGCGCTTGCGTGCCCACCAGTCGATGGCGTTTCGGATCGCCGGACTGACGCCACCAGGCGTGAGCTGGGTCTCGTTGACGAGGCGCACGGTCTCGGGAATCGCGGTGTGCTGCTTGATCCCGCAGTGTCCGAGCTGTTCGACGACCTCGATGGCGTGCGCGAGCGCGTCCGACGACGGCCCATACCGGTCGTGAATCGCGCGTGTCAGATTCTCGGCCGACTCGCGCGCCTTCGGCGATTTGCCGGCGAGCTTCTCGATCCGCTCGCACTGCGTGCGCCACAGGCCGCCGCGCGCCGCGGGGTCGACGGCTTCGCCGGCATCCTTGCGGAACGAATCGATGAGCGCCTCGAACGGCAGCGAGAACGTTTCGCTCGGCTGATAGTCGGCTGGCATCTCGAGCGTGATCGTCGCCTCGCTGACGAATCGGCCATCGATCGAGTACGACTTGAGGAATCCGTGGCGCACGAGCTCGCGACACGCGCGCTCTACCGGGTCCTTGCACTTCGAGACATACTCGGTGCTCGGCTCGAGTCCGAGCCGCGTCTTGACGATCTCAGTGAACGAGTACGTCGTGCGCCCCGGCTGGCCGAATATGTTGAGGTGCCGGAACAGCCGGCGCGCGAGAAAGTCGTCGATGCGGAAATAGAAGTCGGTATCGAGCGCCCGCAGCTCGCCGTTCTCGATGAGCTGCGCCATCGTCGGCGACCATGTGAACCACGCGTAGCGGTTCCCTTCCAGAAATGCGTACGAGTCGATGAGCCTGAGGCCGACGCTGGTCACGAGCGTCCCGTCCGCGTGGAAGTACGCGTTCTTGACGGCGAGGTCGACGCCCGACAACCGGTGCATGCGCTGCTCGATCAGCTGCTGATTCTTGCCCGACAGGTGCTTGATGCCGAGCCGCCGCAGCAGGTCGGCGCGTTTGAAGTGGATCTTGCGCAGTCGCATCATCACCGACAACGGATCGCCGCCCGTGCGCAGGATCTCCTTGTCGGTCACGAGCAGCGTCGCGTCGGGCGACGACGCGAGATACTCGTGCGTGAACTGGATGAGGGCGATAAGGACGTCTTCGTCGCTCGGTTGGACGGGACCCTTGCTTCCGTAGACCTCGAGTGTCCGGGTGACGGTGCGGCCCGACATCGGGCACGAGATGTTGTCCTGGATGACCTTGTACGGCTTGCCCGGGAGGTACTGCTCCTTGCGGATGACCCCGGCGCGGCCCGGCCGCGACACGGCGAGCGGAAACGCCGCCAGGAGGAGGTGGTCGCCGCCCGGGACTCGCGTGGGGACGTGCGAGGGAACGACGACGCTGAACTCGTCCTCGATCTGGGGCGACCCCGCACGACGCGACCGCGCCGGAGCGGCCGCGGCTCCAGATCGTGTGCCGGCGCGTACGGGGCGGTCCGCCGCGTTTTCAGGCTGTGCCCTGTGTCGTCCCAAAGCTATCCCCAGACCCGACCGTGATGTGGATCCGTAACCCCGTTTTCGCGAATGACGACCGATTGCGCAAGCCTCGATGCGCCTCACGGACAGAATAAGCGGAGTTCATCGGGTCGCAACACATTTCGGTATTGGTGCGACTTGTTTCTGCATAGGTGCGAGTTTTGCAGTGTATCGGACGCTTCGCTTCCGCAGAGGTGCGAGTTGGGCCGCTGCGGGACCATGACAGCGGCCATTTTTCGCCATGGGTGCGAGTTGCGGACCCATTCTTTCGGTACAGGTACGAGTTCTTTCGGCAAAGGTACGAGTGCGATCGCTCTGCCTGCATGCGTTTTTCGGTGCAGGTACGACTTTGGCGCCCCGAGCGGCCCCCGGTGGACCCTTTCCGTAGCAGTACGAGTTTTTGGCGGGTGTTCGCTCAACAAACATGTGCGTTCATGCCCGGTAATTCATTCTGAACAGGCAGTTTTCGGTCACGGTACGACTTTTGGCACAGATGCGGCATCTGGCTCTTTTGAGCGATCATGATCATGTGCTACATGATCCGCGATATAGCTCGTATCTATTTGAATTCAAACGACTTTCCGTTGGAGTACGAGTTGTGGTCCGCGTCATGGTCGAATAAGATTCGTTCGCATTGTCCACACGATTTCCACAGGGGTGCGAGTTCTTCCTTGTTTGTTTGTATTGGAAGACATGGGACATGATCAAACAACCAACGAAAGTCGTACTTCTGCGGAACTGGGGGCTGAGGTGCGTCACGACTTCCTTGGCCGACCCGCCGCAAGCAGCGCGACGAGCTCGCGATCGGCGCGCTCGAGCTGGCCAAGCAGCCGGTTGAGCCGGTGTGTCTGACCGGCGGGCACCTCGTCGAGCAGTTCTGCGATCGTCCGTTGCCGCGGTTTTGCGCGTCGGGCTGAGTCCGGGGCCTCGGCAGTCACGATCCATCGTTTCGAGAGCGAGCGCGCCCGCGCCTTGAGACTTCGCATGTCGGGCGCGTCCGGCTTTGCGTTTCCCTTCCGGGCCGCTGCGCTTGGCGAGGAGGCCGCCTGGGGTCCCGCGTCGCCAACCGTCTCGGCATCGACGTCGGACGCCGCAAGCCTGTCGAGCACTGCGTTCACCTGGGCGGCCGCGGCCGGTCCCAGCTCGACGAGCGGTCTGAGCTCCTTGACGACGAGCGACAGATCCCGGTGCGGAATGTGCGACGCCACGGCGATGGACGCGAGCCGCGCGATCACGCCGTCACGGTATGCGTTGTCGGCGGCGCCGGCCTTCCCTGCACCCGCTCCGAGCTGCGCGATCGTGAGCGTCCGCCGCGCGTCGAGCCCGTCGTGCGCCGCGGTCCGTGCCGCGCCGTCGAGCGCCAGCAGCGGAAGGCCCCAGCGGTGAAACCAGCGCAGGTTGCGGCGCTCGCCGATGGCCTTGAGCGCGTCCTCACACGCGGCCACCATCTTGCGGGCTTCGGGCGAGAACGCGCCCTGCCGATCGAACTCGTTAAATGCCTTGTTTATCAGATATTTAACGCGAGCAATCGATTCAGAATCATCGCCCGAAGGGACCGGTGTCGCAACCGCAAGCCTGTCGGCAAACAACTGTGCGAGAAAGCGCGCCCGGTCGTAGTCGGTGTGGTCTTCCCTCGCCTCGTTCGACGCGATCTCGTGCATCAGGCGCTCGGTCGCGCCGAGCGACTCGCGCACGGTCGTCGCCTTGATCTCCGCGAGACCGAGCATCTCGTGCGCGCGAAGCCGCCGGTGTCCGGACAGGCACCGGTACTTTCGACCGGGCGCCGAGACGCGCTCGTCCGCCCTGAGCGACTGTACGAGGATCGGCTCGATCTGGCCGAGGCTGCGGATGCTGTCGCACAACTGCGCCATCGCGGTGTCGTCGTAGTGCGTTCGGGGCTGGTCCGGGTCGGGCGCGATCTCTGCCACCGGAAGCCAGATCGCGCCGGACTGCTCCGCGACGCCGGCGACCGAGGAGCGACCGGCCTCGATGGCCGCCTTTGAGCTTCCCAGCAACTTCGCACGGAGGTCTTTCGATTTGGCCATGCGTGTCTCCGGTTAGCCGGCGCGGGGCGCCGGAACGTGAAGCTGCGCCGTCACCTCTTCGGCGAGCGCGTCGTAGAGCGACGCGAGTTGTCGCGTCTCGGAGTAGTAATGGAGCGGCAGCCCGAGACCCGACGCGGCGATGGCCTGGACCCGGTACGGAATCACGGTCAGGAAGAGGTGCGTCCCGAGCGAGGCGGATGCATCCGACATCGCCTCGAGATAGATCGACGTCGTCTGCGTCCGCGGCTGCGCAAACGTCGCGAGCGCGCCGAGGATTCGGAGCGACGGATTGTAGGCGTCGCGCACGTCGGCGATCGTGTCGAGCATCCGCGCAAAGCCGCGCATCGCGTACGCCTCGACCTTTGTGGGAATGATCACCGCATCGGCAGCGGCGAGCGCGAGCACGACGGGAAGGACCTGCTGCGGCGGCAGGTCGATGAGGACGAAGTCGTACGCGGCCCAGTCCTGCGCAACGCCGTGCGCCGGATGCTTGCGGCCGGTCGTCTCGCCGGTGATGCGGCGTGCGAGCGCAATCTCAGGCTCGTCGGGAAGCCGCGCCTCGAGCGCGGCGGCAAATCTCGCGTGAAACCCGTCGGCGAGTGCGCGAACCCGTGCCCGTGCGCCCGCCGCTCCGCGGTCCGCCGGAAGGCCGATCCGGTCGACCGCCGTATCGAACACCGGAAGGAGGTCGAGCCGGCCAAACCCGGTCTGCCGCACGGCCTCGCCGAGCGAGCAGTCACCGAGCACGTAGTCGAAGCTCGTGAGCCCGTCCTCGCCGTGCGGCGTGACGCCGAGCGTCGACGTCGCGTCGCCCTGCGGGTCGAGATCGACCAGGAGCACGCGGAATCCCCGGCGTTCGAGCGCCGACGCGAGATTGACGGACGTGGTCGTCTTTCCGACCCCGCCCTTCTGTGCGTTCAGTGCAAGGACTCGCGTGCTCAACGTGTGGGTTGTACCGGAACGCGCGCTCCCTGGGCACGCGACTGACACGGTGTCCGTCGGAGGGGTCGTTCGCGGCGGACGTCCGTCGCACCCGGCACGACGACCACGACTGACACGGTGTCAGTCAGCGGGCCGGGCGTGTTCCACGCCCGCGCCCGATTTCAGCGTAAGTTGAACAACGGAAGCGACTTTTTGCCGGTCGAACCGTCGTGGAACCAGTTGCCATACTGAATGGC
>JBGAKX010000212.1:0-5587 GCA_044224215.1 Blastocatellia bacterium | reverse complement strand
CATGCGGATGCGTCTCAAACCCGCGGGACACATACTCGGCGCCGGCCACCTGCTGCTGTCGCACGACGAGGGCGGACGAAACATCACCGTCGCGTTCTCGGGCGACGTCGGGAGGCCGAACGACCCTATCATGCCGCCACCCTCGCGCATCGAGCGCGCCGACTACCTCGTGGTCGAATCGACGTACGGCAATCGCACGCACGATCCCGAGGACCCGCAGGCGGTGCTTGGCGACATCATTCGACGGACCGCCGATCGGCACGGCGTCATCCTGATCCCGGCGTTCGCCGTCGGGCGCGCGCAGACGATCCTGCTCTACGTCCTCAGGTTGAAAAAAGCCGGAGCCATTCCCGACATCCCGGTCTACCTGGACAGCCCGATGGCGATCAAGGCAACCGGTCTCCTTACGCGGCATTGCGGCGAGCATCGTTTGAGCGCGGACGAATGCGACGCGCTCTCGTCGGTTGCGACGTACGTCGACTCCGTCGAAGCGTCAAAGCGCGTCAGCGCCTCCTCCGGACCGATGATCGTCATCTCGGCGAGCGGGATGGCGACGGGCGGCCGCGTGCTCCACCACCTGAAGGCCTTCGTGCCCGACGCGAGAAATACGATCCTGTTTGTCGGCTTTCAGGCCGGCGGCACTCGAGGCGGAGACATGGTGCGCGGCGCCGACGCCATCAAGATCCACGGCGAGTACTTCCCCATTCGCGCCGAGGTTCGGTCGATCAACACGCTGTCGGCACACGCCGACGCGGCCGAAATCATCGACTGGCTGCGTGGCTTTGCCACGCCGCCGCGCGAAACGTTCATCACGCACGGCGAGCAGGACGGCGCCGAGGGACTGCGCCGACAGATCCGCGAAAAGCTTGGATGGAACTGCACGGTTCCCGACTACAAGGATCGAGTGCGTCTCGTCTGACGCGCTGGCAGCGACGGCACGCGACCCCGGCGGATGCTCTTCAACTCGATCCACTTCCTGCTGTTCTTTCCCGTCGTGGTCACGGTCCACTTCCTGCTGCCACAGCGGTTCCGGTGGATGTGGCTGCTCGCCGCTAGCTACTACTTCTACATCGCGTGGATCCCGGCCTACGTCACGGTCATCTGGTTGCTGACCGCCATCGACTATGTCGCGGGACGGGTAATCGGCGGCGCCGCGACGCCGAAACTTCGCAAGACGTTTCTTGCGCTCAGCATCACGTCGAACCTCGGCCTGCTGTTCGCCTTCAAGTACTACAACTTCTTCAACGAGACGCTGCGCATCGTCGTCGAACGTCTCGGATACGTCGACCCCCTTCCGTTCTTTGACGTCATCCTGCCGCTCGGGATCTCGTTTCACACGTTCCAGGCGCTCAGCTACACGATCGACGTCTACCGCGGCAAGCGCGAGCCCGAGCGACACCTCGGCATCTTTGCGCTCTACATCGCGTTCTTCCCGCAGCTCGTCGCGGGCCCGATCGAGCGCGCGGGCCACATGATTCCGCAGCTGCGGTCCGAAGTGCATTTCGACTACGATCGCGTCGTGTCGGGGCTGCGACTGATGCTCTGGGGACTCTACAAGAAGGTCGTCGTGGCGGACCGGCTCGCTGTCTACGTGAACCAGGTGTACGACGCGCCGGCGCGCCATCCCGGGGGCCAGCTCCTGCTCGCTACGTACTTCTTTGCGTACCAGATCTACTGCGACTTCTCGGGATACACCGACATCGCGATCGGTGCAGCACGGGTGCTCGGATACGAGCTTGCAAGGAACTTCAACCAGCCGTACGGCGCGAACTCCGTCGCCGAGTTCTGGCATCGCTGGCACATCTCGCTTTCGACGTGGTTTCGCGATTACGTCTACATCCCGCTCGGCGGCAGTCGCGTCGGTCCGGCACGGCTGGTGTTCAACCTGATGGTCGTGTTTCTCGTGAGCGGCATGTGGCACGGTGCAAACTGGACGTTTCTCGTGTGGGGCGCACTCCACGGCGTGTATGTCGTCGTCACACGATGGACGGCGTCGTTCTGGGAACGGATTCCGCGCGCGATCGCCGTACTGCTCACGTTTCACATGGTGCTCGTGGCGTGGGTGTTCTTTCGCGCGGCGACGCTTGCGGATGCGGTTCGGGTGCTGCAGGGTTTCGTGTCCGTCCGGATCAGCGATCCGCTTGCGCTTGCAAGCTTTGACGGCACCGAGCTCGCCATCGCGATCGTCTCGATCGCCGTGCTCGAGCTGGTGCACGTGCTCGAGCGGCGCGACATGCTCCGCGGGCGGCCGGTCGCCGTTCGCTGGGCGTGCTATGTGGGACTGATCATGACGGTGCTGCTGTTCGGCAAGTTCGACGAACGGCAGTTCATCTACTTCCAGTTCTGAAGATGAAGAAGCTTGTCGCCAAGTGCCTCCTGCTGATGCTTGTCATCGCCGCCGTCAGCGCGGCGTTGCTCGCGGTGGACACGTGGACCGACGTCGAGGTCGTTGGGCCGAAACTCGCTTATTTTCAGATACATGCGAGCGACTACGATACGGTCTTCGTGGGTTCGAGTTACTTCTTCCGCGAGATCTCGCCCGCCGAGTTCGACCGCGCGACGGCCGCGCGCGCGCCCACGAGATCGTTCAACTTTGGCGTGCCCGGCATGGATCCGCCCGAAACATATTTCGTCGTCGACCGAATCCTGTCCACGAACGCCGCGCACCTGAAGTATGTCGTCGTCGAGCTCGACTATTTTCGGGAGAAGGTCCGGCCGCGGAACGTCCATTCGCGGCGGTTCGATTACTGGCACGACTGGGTGAGGACCGGGGAAGCGGTACGCGGCGTGGCGGAGTCGCCGGTCAGCTGGCGGAAACGGGCGAAGGACGCGGCGACTCACGTGGAAGCGTTCGCGCGCAGGTTCCTGAACGTCGGACGGGGGCGGGCGTACATCGAGCGCTTCGCCGCCGCGTTCGGCCGGCAGGGTGACGAGACGGCCGCACTTGGAGCCGACGACGACGGATTTGTGTCGCTCGACGACGATCAGTCCGACATCACGGACGTTCGACGCGGGTTCTATTCGGCGTTCGAGGAGGACCGGTACGCCGAGAAGCTCGAACAGCTGAAAGAGGCCGCGGTTGCCGACGACGAGGGCGACTCCGGTGTTGGCCGCATCGACGTCGAGGCGTTGCGGCGAACCGTCGCGCGGATAAAGGCGGCTGGCGCGCGCCCCATCCTCGTCGTCCCGCCCTGTCTGGCGACCCGCGCCGATCTCGTCAGGCTGCGCGATCAGGGCGTGATCGAGGACCTTCTCGTGTTCAACGATCCGCTACGGTATCCAGAGCTGTATGCGACCGAGCACCGGTTCGACGTCGGCCACCTCAACAAGGCAGGCGCCGCGGTGTTCACGAATCTGCTCGCCGACAGATTTCTCGAACTCGTCGCTGGGCAATAAAACACGGCCGGCGATGCGTTTTTTTTGTCCCACGCGCGCAGGGTTTGGTACATTCGCAGTCATCCGCACGACGGCAACGCGAGGCCAGTCCGATGCTTGCTCCTGATGTCCTGCTCGAGAACCGGTACCGCATCGTCCGCTTGGGCGAACGATTCTCAGTCGGTGTTTCGTACGAGGCCGTCGACGAGCGACTCGGCGGCGAGATTTCGCTCCGCGAGTGGGCGGCCGGCGGCACCGAGGCTTCGCGCGAGGCGTTCATCCGCGAAGCGCAGCTGCTCAACGCCGTGTTTCACATCGGGCTGCCCTACGTATCGGATCTCTTCGAGACGGCTGACGGCTGGTACAGCGTGTTTCAGACGCTTCCAGGTCAGACGCTCGCGAAGGGAATCGCCTTGCGTGGCGCTCCGTTTACCGTCAGCCAGGTCGCTGGTTGGCTCGATCGTGTGCTGGACGTGCTCGAGTTCTTCCACGCGCTGACGCCGCCGGTGGTCGTTTCGAATGTCGGTCCGCAGTCGATCCACATCACGCCGCGGAACGACGCAGTGCTGACCGACTTTGGGCTTGCGGTCGAGGCAGGCGAAGTATCAATCGGATACATCCTCCCGTACGCGCCGATCGAACAGATCGAGGGCGAGCCGCTTCAGCCCTCCGCGGACGTGTATGCCGTTGGCGCCACGGCGTATCACCTGTTGACGCTCATCCCGCCTCCGAGCGCTCGCGAGCGCGACGTGGGCCTCGAGGGCGGGGCGGCAGTCGTGCTCCGATCGCTCGAGGAGCTCAACTCGAGCGTGTCGCCCGAGGTGGCTGGCGTGATCTACCGTGCGCTTGCGGTCGACAGCGCGGAGCGGTACCAGACGGCGATGGAGCTTCGCAAGGCGTTCGGCGAAGCATTAACGGTCTCGGGCTCGACATGGCGTCTCGCCGAGGCCAAGGACCCGACGCGCGCTCTCGAAGTCGACGAGATGGACACGACGGAAGTCGCGTCCGTGCCGCCGAGCGTTGAGTCTCGCGGGCCGCGCACATCGGTCGTGTGCCGTAGCTGCGGGTCGGTAAACGACGCGGCGCAGAAGTTCTGTCCCCGGTGTGGCGGTTCGCTCAAGCAGGGCGAGCCTGCGGCCGCCAGGGCCGAGGCGGCGCTCGATGCCGCGTACAACGACGCGACTGGGACGATACGCGTGGACGAACGGCCGACAACGCTCGAGATGGCAGCTGCCGGAGGCGCTGCGCACGACGATGACGACGAGGCTGTCCCGCCGGCCGACGCGCCGCGACAGCGTGCATTTCTGCACGTCCTTGAAGGCGAGGACCCTGGCGCCATACTCGAGCTGTCCAACGGACGGACGCTCATCGGGCGGGCGGAGGGGACGTACACGTTTCCGCTCGACATCTTCATGTCGGGGCGGCACACGGTCATCGAGCGACGCGGCGCACGGTTCGTGCTGTTTGACGACGATAGCCGAAACGGCACGTTCGTCCGACTTCGGAGCGAGACCAGGCTGACGCCGGGCGACACGCTGCTCGTGGGAAAGCAGTTGCTGCGGTTCGAGCTCGACGAACGATCGGGAAAGCCGGTGATCGGACTCGTTCGAAAGACCGGGACGGTGTCGCAGTTCTACGACCTCAGGTCGGATGAGATGGTCGTCGGCCGATCCCGGGCCGACATCAACTTCCCCGACGATCAGACGATGGCCGAGCGTCATTTGCGGATCGTCGCGCGAGCCGACGCACATTACGCGGTCGATTGCGGAACGCGGAACGGAACGTTTGTGAGGCTGCGAACCGAATTCGACCTCGCGAACGGCGACGTGGTCATCGTCGGCAAGCACATCTTCCGGTTCGAGTTGCTGGGCGTGGTTGACTGACCCGCACGCAGAGGCGCGGAGACGCAAAGACGCAGAGACATTGCGTCTCGGTACGCAACTTCGTGTGGCCGCGCACGATCATGGGCGTGACCTCAACGCTGCTCGGGATCATTCTGCTCGTCATCACGGCCGCCCCGGCACCGAAGGCGCTCGCACGTTGCACGGCGCCCGCGTTCCCCGTGGTGTACGTCATCGACGGCGATACGATCGTCGTTGCGAACCGGGGGCGGCGCGTGACAGTTCGCCTGCTCGGCATCGACGCTCCCGAGACAAAGGATCCGCGACGACCGCCCGAGCTTGGGGGACGGGAGGCGGCCGAGTTTCTGGAG
>JBGAKX010000211.1:0-5607 GCA_044224215.1 Blastocatellia bacterium | reverse complement strand
TTGTGTGAGTGTGCGAATGGCGTACCGCGCAAAACGCCGCGAATTTGTGACCTTTTGGTGCGAATTCTTAGTCTTGGGTCAAAGTTGTTTGAGTCCGAATTTTGGAGTTCGAGCTTGGCGCGTGCACCGCAGAGCCGATCCCGTCAAGGATCGGGGTGACTCCACGATGCGCGCAACGCAAGGCTCCCCCGATCGCTCACGCGGTCGGCTCTGCGGCGAGAACCCACGAAACGCAGCAGACTAAGACCGGCGCGGATCTTCCGGAGGCGGCGGTGCGTAATTCGGCAGGTTCGCCGTCGTGTGCTCGACCACGCTCGGAATTCCCTGTCGGTACGAATTCGCAGGCGGCAGCACGGCGCTGCGTCCCGGCGCATCCAGCATCATCTGCTGAATGACCGGCGGCGTCGCGTTCTTTGCCGACTGCCCCGCCCGGAGCATCTTGAGCAGGCTCATCACCACGAGCACCACTCCGCCGATGCCGACGATTCCGAGAAACAGCAGAAGCGGAAGAATGCCTCCGCCGAGCGACGTGCCCAGGATGTTCGCGAGAATGGTGAGCCCGAGGAAGACGACCGTAACGCCGCCAAGACCGACGAGTCCCGACATGACCAGGATCAGCCCGACGTGTTTCGGCCCGATCATCGTCAGCGGGCCCGACGAGAGGTTCGACGTCAGGGCCTGCCGGAGCACCTCGAGGTTCGCCCCGCATCGGCTACAGTAGCGAGTCGTCTCGAGGTTCTGCGTTCCGCAGTCGATGCAATGCATTGTGGGCGCTCCGTCCGGATCGTCGGGGATCGGCCTTGCGGCTGATGAGTAACGATATGGTTGCGCGCCGAGGGTGTCAAAGGAATTGGCGAACGCGGCGACCGGTTGGCGCGCGATGCCGCCGGATTTGCGCCCCCTTGCCCCGCCGAGTCCCGACCCATTAGGATGCCGAGAGTCCCTATGGTCCTCGTCATCGACAACTACNNNGACTCGTTCACGTACAACCTCGTCCAGTATCTTGGCGAGCTGGGCGCGGAGCCCAAAGTCGTGCGCAACGACGAGGTCACGCTCGAAGAGATCGCCATCATGGCGCCGTCGCATATCCTGATCTCGCCGGGACCGGGCGTCCCCGCGAATGCAGGCATCAGCGTCGACGTTGTGCTCAGCTTTGCCCGTTCCACGCCGATTCTGGGGGTGTGTCTGGGCCACCAGGCGATCGGCGAGGCGTTCGGCGGCGCGGTCGTCAGGGCCCCGTACCTCATGCACGGGAAGACGAGCGAGATCTGTCACGACGGGAACTCCGTGTTTGCCGGGCTTCCCTACCGGTTTACGGCAACGCGATACCATTCGCTCGTCGTCGACCGCAATTCGGTGCCAGACTGTCTCGAAGTGTCGGCGACGACGCCCGATGGAATCATCATGGGTCTGCGCCATCGCCAGCATCCGTGCGAGGGAGTCCAGTTTCACCCCGAGTCGATCATGACGCCTCACGGAAAGCATCTTCTCGAGAATTTCCTGCGCAAGACCGGGTCCGGAAACCTCGGATGATCAACGACTTCCTTGCATCGATTGCCGCGCATCGCCACCTGACGCGCACCGAGGCGGCAAATCTCGTCGATCTGCTGATGAGCGACGAGATCAGCGACGCCCAGGCGGGTGCGATTCTGATGGGCATGTCGATGAAGGGCGAGACGGCCGAGGAGCTCGCTGGAATCGCCGAGGCGATGCGCGACCGCTGCCCGATCGTCGCGACGAACCACAAGATCTTCATCGATACGGCGGGTACGGGTGGTGACGGCGTCGGCACATTCAACATCTCGACCGCGGCGGCGATCGTCACGGCTGCCTCCGGGTTGCCGGTCGCCAAGCACGGCAATCGTGCCGCATCGTCGCGCTCCGGAAGTGCCGACGTCCTCGGTGCGCTCGGCGTCGAGATCGAGATGCCCGCCGACATCGCAGGGCGACTGCTCGACGAGATCGGCATCTGTTTTCTGTACGCGCCCTTCTACCACGACGCGACGCGGCGCGTATCGGATGTGCGGCGCCAGCTGCAGCTTCGCACCGCGTTCAACTATGTCGGTCCATTGACGAATCCGGCACGCGCGCCGCGCCAGCTGATCGGCGTCGGTTCGACGGATGCGGTCGAGCGCGTTGCATCCGCGGTCGCGATGCTTGGAAGCGAGCGGGCGTGGGTGGTGCATGGCGACGGTCTCGACGAGATCACGGTCACGGGATGGACCCACGTCGCTGCGGTCCGCGACGGCCAGATCGAGGAGGTGTTCGAGATCGACCCGTCATCCGTCGGCCTGCCGATCCGCGGCCACGACGCGCTACGCGGGGGGTCGCCCGAAGAGAACGCGCGCATCATCGAGCGGATTCTCGCCGGCGAGCTCGAGAACACCGGGGCGCGCGAGATCGTCGTGCTGAATGCGGCGGCTGCGCTCGTCATCGGCGACGTGGCCACCTCGCTCAGTGAGGGCATCGAAATCGCAAGCGTCTCGATCGATTCGGGCCGCGCACTCGACACGCTCGAGCAGTTGCGGCACTGGCCCGAAACGATTGCCGCGTCCGTCGCCGACTGACCCGTCAGGCGGGCTGCATCACAAAGCGGTAGCCGATGCCTCGAATCGTCAGCAGATGGCGCGGCCGCGAGGGCTCCTCCTCGAGATACCGGCGCAACCGCACGATGAAGTTGTCGATCGCCCGCGTGTCCGTGTCCTCGCGCACCCCCCACAGCTCGTTCAGCAGGGACTTGCGCGACACGACCTGCCCCTCGTGACGAATCAGGTAGCGCAACAGGTCCGCTTCCATCGCCGTCAGGTGCACGGTGCGCTCGCCGTCCCGAATCTCGAGGGTCCCAAAGTCGATGACCTTGTCGTTGAACGGAATCACCGGAGGCTCGTCGGCCGGCGTCGTATCGCGGTTTCGCTGCATCCAGTCGCGCCGCCGAAGCAATCCGTTCAGCCGTGCGAGAAGGATCGCGAACACGAACGGCTTGGGCAGGTAGTCGTCGGCGCCGGCGGCAAATCCGCCGAGCACGTCCTCTGGCCGGCCGCGGGCGGTCAGCATCAGCACCGGCACGTATTCGCCCGCGGCGCGCAACTCGGCAGCAACGGCGAATCCGTCCTTTCCGGGGAGCATCACGTCCAGCACGACCGCGTCGTATCCGTGTCCCGGACCGAGCCGCTCGAGCGCTCCTTCGCCGTCCTCGACGACGTCGACGACGAATCCCTCGGCCTCGAGGTTGTACTTCAGGCCATCGGCCAGGTGCTGTTCGTCCTCGACAACCAGGATCGTGCTCATCGCCCGCTCATCCTCCGCAGCTCGATCGTGAATCGCGTTCCCTGACCTTCGCCGGCGCTCGTGGCAAAGACGCGCCCCCGATGCCTGTCGACGATGGACCGCACGATGAACAGGCCAAGCCCCGTGCCCTTGGCGCGTGACCTGACGGCGCCAGGCACGCGGTAGAACCGCTTGAAGATCCGCTTCAGTTCGTCGGGAGCAATGCCCACGCCGTGATCGCTCACGGTGACGACCACATGGCGGTCGTCGGCCGCCGCCACGCCGACGTCGATGTCGACCGTCTTCCCGGAGTATTTCACGGCGTTGTCGAGCAGGTTCGAGATCGCGACCCGCAATTCGTCGGGATCGCCGAGCACCATTGCCTCGGACCGGTCCACGATCGAGTCCGAAAACCGGATCGTCTCGGCAGATTGCCCCGAGCGCGTCCGCGCCTCGTCGACGGCGTCACGCGCAAGCTCGCCGACGTCGACGGGCTGCCGGGCCAGATGTCGCTGCTTTTCACCGGTCTGCCCGGCGCGCAGCACCTGCTCGACCGTCGACAGCAGCCGGTCGCTGTCCGACAGCATCACGTCGTAAAAGGCGTTGCGCTGCTGCTCGTCGACGTCGCGCGTCTTCAGCGTCTCGAGATAGAGCTTGATCGACGCGATCGGCGTCTTCAGTTCGTGCGTGACCGCGTTGATGAATGCGTCGTGCTGCTCGTTTCGGCGGATCTCGCGCACGAGGAAGATCGTGTTCAGGACGAGACCGGCGATGATGGCAAAGAAGAAGACGATGCCGAGCACGAGCATCGCTACCTCGCGCCAGTTCAGCAGGATCCAGCCCACGTTGAGCGCGATCGCGAGCCCGACGAGGACCGACCCGAGCGAGATGAAGAAGACGGATTTCCAGCGTCCGCGAACGGCCATTGGCCTGAGTGTAGCGCAAAACCGCGCACGACCGGGCAGGCAGGTCCGCCGGCGACGAGGCCCCGTGTATAGTTGCCGGCGATGTCATCCGCGGGTCTTTCACGACATGCCGTTGGCCGCATCGAAGTCGTCACTGCAGCGGCCGGCTATGGCTTCCTCGGTGTGTTCGGCAAACAGGCGTACGCGGCCGGTCTCGGGCCGGGCGAGTTTCTCACGATGCGCTTTGCGGTGGCGGCGGCGATCCTGTGGGTCTACGTGCTCATTGCGCGACGCGAGATCCTGTTCTGGGAGCGAAAGCGCGTGCTGATGTGCGCGGCGCTCGGCGTGTTTGGGTACGCGTTGTTCACGTCGCTGTATTTCCGAGCGCTCAAGGATCTTTCGGCGTCGCTGACCTCGCTGCTGCTCTACACGTTTCCGGTGATTGTCACCGTCGCGGCCAGACTGCTGTTCAAGGAGCCGATTGGGTGGAAGCGTGGCGTTGCGCTGCCCGTCGTCGCCGCCGGGCTCGTGATGCTGTTGTGGGGAGACATGGCGGTTCGAAATTGGGGAGCGGTCGTACTTGCGCTCGGGTCGGCCGTGTTCTATGCCACGTATATTCTGGCGTCGAGCCGGTGGTTGCGCGGTGTGGATTCGATGGCGGCGGGGTTGTACATCATGACGGCGGCCACCATCGCGCTGTTTCTGGTTGCGCACCCCTCGATGGAGCAGGTTCGCGGGCTTGGCACGAGCGCATGGATGGCGGTCGGGGGGATCGCGGTGATCTCGACGCTCGGACCGCTTGTGCTCTTTCTGAAGGGGCTCGACAAGTTGTCGAGTCCGGAGGCGTCGATCCTGAGCCTTGTGGAGCCGATGATGGCGGTGTTGTCGGCTGCGGTCCTGTTGGGCGAGCGGTTGTCGCTGGTGCAGTTGGTCGGCGGCGGTGTGATTCTTGCCGCGATGGTTCTGTCGACGGGGCGGCCGGCCACGACGAACGACGCCTGACCCTTTCAGGGTCAGAACCGTGTTTCGACGTACCGGGGGTCGTCGTCGCGCTTCGCGCGCCTCGACCCCCGGCTATTGTCCCGCACCCCTTCGGGGTGCTCGGAACGCCTACTATGAGGAGGAAGCGTGCACGAACCGCGCTGCTGGACGATCGCGGCACCACGAACGGGTCCGCCAGAATGGCCGCGCGTCCGGGATCCATGCACCCCGAAGGGGTGTGCGAAAATAGCTGGGCTCGGGGATCGAACCTCGCCCCAGCGGCGCATCCGAATGGTCAGGTGTCCGGGATCGAGGCACCCCGAAGGGGTGTGCGAAAATAGCTGGGCTCGGGGATCGAACCTCGCCGCAGCGGCGCACCCGGATGGTCAGGTGTCCGGGATCGAGGCACCCCGAAGGGCTGTGCGAAAATAGCTGGGCCCGGGGATCGAACCTC
>JBGAKX010000030.1:0-39279 GCA_044224215.1 Blastocatellia bacterium | reverse complement strand
GCCTGAGCGCTACCGCGCTCAGCTCAGTTACTTCCGCACCGCCCGGTCGATCCCCGCCTGCCGCACGTTCTTCCGGTAATCCTCGCCCTGGATCGACACCACCTTGCACATTTCGTGCAACCGCGATCGCAACCGCTCCCCAACGCGGTCGGTCAGCGTCTCGTCGTACTGATTCGACTTTGTGTCCAGGTAGTTCGTCGTGAAGATCGTGACCTTCTTGTCGTTGTACCGCTTGTTGATGATGTGGGTCATCGTGTCGCGGACCCACTCGGTCGGTTTCGAAGCGCCGAGTTCGTCGAGCACCAGCACCTCGGCCTCGTACACCGGCGACAACACCTGCATCTCCGACGCGCCCTTCTGGTTGTTCCAGCTGTCCTGGATGTCCTTCAGCAGATCGCGGAAGTCGTAGAACAGGCACGATATCTTCTTGTCCAAGAGCGTCTTGAGCATCGCCACCGACAGATGCGTCTTGCCGACACCGCACGTCCCGAGAAACAGAAGTCCAATCTCCTGACCGGGATAGCCTTCGCTGGTCTGTTTCGCGAAGGCGACGGCGGCCTCCTGCGACGGGTTCAGCGGGAAGTAGCTGTCAAAGCTGCACGGCTCGTAGCGGCGCGGGATCCGGGCTGCCGAAAGTGCCGAATTAATGGCCTTTCGGCAGTCGCACCGGCGGACGCCTCGTCCCTGTACGAACTCCCAGCCAGTGCCTCGGCACTGCTGACAGGAGTCTGACGGGGAGGGTCGAAATTGTTCCGCGAGCATGGGCGAACGTCTCCGGGGAGGGCCACTATACATGGCCCGCAAGCGTCCGCACAACGGCAGGTCAACGTCACAACCACGAAACAGAAACTTTTCTTTTCAGTAACGACTTTGACACGAATCGTGCGCCCGAAATCGATGCACGAATCGCCCTTTTGCGCCCCCCACGATCTGGTAAGATGGGCGATTCTGAACTCGACGGAATTTGGAGGAGTCGCATGAATCGCATCGGTCCCGCGCGTCTTCAGCCGGGCGTCTCGCTTGATGACATCACCTCGAAAGCCGCTCCAGTGGCCGATTCCGGCGCGCGAGCCGACGCGCACGTGATCGCCGGACGCGCGCTGATCTTCTGGGACCCGACCGTTGCCGGCACGAAGCGCGACGCGATCGACACCGACCAGATCACGCCGTCCGCCGACTGTGTTTCGGAGAGTCTCGAGACGCTCGACGAGCGATGGAAGGCAGGATCGTTCCGCTATCTCATGCCCGACTTCCGCGCTCGCGTGCACGCCGGCGAGACGTTCCTCGTCGCGGGCGACCGCTTCGCGATCGGCAGCTCGCGCGAGATGTCACCCGCCGGTCTGAAGGCCGTCGCGGAAGAGGTCGGCCTCGAGATGGTGATCGTCTGCGGCAACAACATGGGCGACATCTTCCGTCGCAATTCGCTCAACCTCGGCCTCCACGTCGTGCAGTGCCCCGACGCCGTCGCCGATGCCCAGGACGGCGACGAACTGACATTCGACACGGCGACGCGCGCGATCACGAACGTCACGCAGAACAGGACGTACGAGTCGGTTCCGCTGTCTTCAAAGGAAGAGGAGATTCGGCGATCGGGTGGCATTTTTGCGATCGGGCGGCGCGAGTTCCTCGAATCGCTCGGCACCGTTCCCGAGATCGTCTTCCCCGACGAAGCGCTTGCGCGAACGATGACGACGACCGAGCAGATCGTGTGGGCGCACCGCGTCGACAAGAGCGCGCGCGTCGCGCCGGGCGAGACGCTGCGCGTGTACTCCGACCTGTTGCCCGCGTCCGACGGCACCGGTCCGTTCTCGATCTACACCTTCAACAAGATCACGGGCGGCGACACGATCTATCCGCGGCGCGCGGCGTTCGCGAGCGACCACTTTGTGTTCACGGGGAAGGACTCGGACGATCGCCAGACGGCGATCTCGCGCGAGTTTGCAAAGAAGCTCGACGTGCGGCCGCCGTTCTGGGCCGAGCCGGGCGACGGGATCTTTCACTTCTACTTTCCACAGCAGGGCCTTGTCGTTCCCGGCGCGTTCATCCCTGGCGCCGACTCTCACTCGCGCGCGTACGGCGCGTACGGAGCGGTTGGCATGGGCGTGGGATCGACCACGCTCGGGTTTGGCTGGGCAACGGGCTCGATCTACTTCACGCTGGCGAAGCAGCGACGGGTGACGATCGACGGCCCGCTTCAGCCGTGGGTGAACGGCAAGGACATCGTGCTCGAGCTGCTGCGCCGGTGGGGCGCCGCGCAGTCGCAGGGCATGGGCGTCGAGTTCGTCGATGCGGCGAAGCAGTTGCCGATTCCGTTCCGCAACACGATCGCGAACATGATGGCCGAGGCCGAGGCGCAGAACGGGATCTTTGCGCCGGATGAGATCACGCTTGCGTGGTTCGCGGAACGCGGGATCGATCTGCCGTATCCGCCGATCGGGCCGGGAGCGGATGCGCACTTCGAGATCGACGAGGCGTTCGATCTTGGCGACGTCGTGCCGATGGTGGCAAAGCCGTTCAGCCCGGGCAATGCGTACCCGGCGGACGAGGTCGCGAAGGAGCGGATCGTCTTTGACAAGGCGATGATCGGGTCGTGCACGAACGGTGGGTACGAGGACCTGCTCGGCGCGGCGCTGTTGGTGCGCGCGGCGCGCGACGCGGGGATCGACCGGATTGCCGAGAAGACCGAGTTCCTGGTGTTCCCGGGGAGCGGGCTGGTCAAACAGCAGATCGAGCGGCCGGATGCGCGGCTGGGAGGCGCGTCGATCGCGGATGTGTTGCGCGGGGTTGGCGGTCAGATTCGCGAGTCGTGGTGCGGGCCGTGTTTTGGGCAGGGTCCGGATGCGCTGCAGAAGGGCCAGCGGGCGATCACGAGTTTCAACCGGAACTGGCAGAACCGGATGGGGCTGGGTGGCGAGGGGTACCTGGCGAGTCCTCAGGTGGTGGCGGCGTCGGCGCTGGCGGGGTATATCGCGTCGCCGGGCGAGCTGGGCCTGGTGTGGGATCCGGCGGTGTTTGGGCTGTAATTGCGCGCAATCGATGAACCAGAGCCGGGTGCGGTAGCGCCCGGCCCAACCCGTCGAACCACGTAACGACCTACGGCAGGTCCGGACCCTGACAGTGGAGCACGTATCGAACCGCGCGCTTGACCGAATCCTCGGTCCATAGATACCGGGTGCTTGCGCCTGTCGACCATGGACTCCCGGCGCCCTGCCAGGATCCTCGTTCGCGCAACATTCGTGTCGCATTCGCCTTCACGGCGTTGACAACCACCTCGGGACGCCTCGCAGCGGCAATCACGGCGTGTACGTGATTGGTCCGGACATTTAAGGCCCACAACGCCCATTCGCGTTCTTGCACGGTGTGGTCAATTGCACACCGGACTGCGCGGCGCGCAGCAGCGTCGAGGCGCACAGGGCTCTGCTTCAGCCGTTCCTGAGCGCGCCGTCGACGTCTAGCGTCCGGTGCAAGTCTGGGAGCACCGTAGCGACGGTTCTCGCGATCGACGGACCCTCGCACGTCTCCATGAAGCCACGTCCCGTATGTGGTAAAGGTGATCAGGAATGCGATTGGTCCGGTGTCGTACCATTCGTTCATGGCCGACTATCGAAGGTCGGCCGTGTTGGGTTTCGTCGAAATTGGTTGATTTCAGACGGTGGGCCGAGCCCATTGGCCCGGCTCTGGTTCCTGTCGCTGCGCGCAACGACGGAACCAGAGCCGGGTGCGGTAGCGCCCGGACTATTCGTCGGGCGCGTTCATTCGACGAGAAATGACGGCCCGCACGCAGAGACATGGATTTGGCGCCCCCCTCGTCCTGTCTCTGCGCTCGGCCTTTGATGCCCATGAGGCTCGCCCCTCGCCGCCTGATACACATTCTTTCCCCTGATTCGCGAACATCTGCGAAAATTCGCGGCATGAAATCCCGAATGACCCGCCGCGAATTCACCGCCGCGATGGTCGTCGGCACCGTTGGGGTGGCACACATGAATTCGTCCGCATCGCCCGTCACGCGCCCCGCCGCCGAAGCCGTCGATCACATCATCATTGCGTTCCCCGACCTCGAAGCCGGCATCGAGTTCGTCGCCGCCAAGACAGGCATCCGCCCCGTCCCCAGCGGCAGCCATCCCGGCCGCGGCACCCGAAACGCACTCGCGGCGCTCGGCGGCCGCCGCTACCTCGAAGTCCTCGCGCTCGATCCCGCCCAAAATGTCACGAACGAGATGGTCACCGTGGTCAAGTCGCTCGCTCAGCCCACCATCATCGGCTGGGCGATGGCGTCGACCGATCTCGCGGCGCTGCGCCAGAACGCCGCGGCCGCACAACTCGAACCCACCGAGATCATGCCGGGCGCCCGAGTGACGCCCTCCGGAAAGCGCCTCGAGTGGGAGACCGTCGCGTTTGCAAAGAACACGGACGGCCTCCTGCCGTTTGCCATCCAGTGGAAGACGCCCGCCGATCACCCCAGCACGACGGCGCCGGCCGGGATCACGCTCGTCGATCTGTGGTTCGAGTCGCCGGCGCCCGCGCCGCTGAAGACCTCTTTCGAAGCGCTTGGAATCTCGGCAAAGGTCGATGACGCCAAAGCCGCCCGAATCCGGGTTCGCGTCACGAGCGCACAAGGCGAGGTGGAACTCTAGCTCGCTGCTCGCGTCACGTTTCCGAACTCACCGGAAGCCGCACCTCGAAGACCGTCCCGTCGCCCGACGAGCGTTGCAGCACGAGCCGGCCGCCGTGCGCCTCGGCCACCCACCGCGCGATCGCGAGCCCGAGCCCCGCGCCGCTCGATCCGTTGGAGGTGGAACCATTGCCGCGCGACCGCGCGGAATCGACCCGGTAGAACCGCTCGAAGACGTGCGGCTGCGCCGCCTCCGGAATACCGGCGCCGCGATCTTCGACTTCCAGGACGTACTCGTCCGCCTGGCTCGATAGGCGCAGCCACACCGTCGATCCGGCCGGCGCGTGTTTGATCGCGTTGTCGAGCAGGTTGCGGAGCATCCGTCCGAGCATCGCCTCGTCCCCGCGAATCGGCATCACGCCGTTTGTCGACAACTCCACCGTGACGTCGCGTCCGGTCGCAAGGCTGCGGACCGAATGGACAGAATCCGCCGCCAGCTCGTCGAGCGTGAACGACGAGAGCTGGAGCGGCACCTGACCCGCGTCCGCCCGTGCCAGAAGAAACAGCTCGTCGACGATCCGGGTGAGCCGCTTCCCCTCGTCGTGGACGATTTCGAGCGATTCGCGGTACTCGCTTGGCGGCCGGTCCGGTTGCGACAGCGCAACCTCGGACTCGCCGCGGACCACGGCCACGGGCGTTCGCAGCTCGTGCGACGCGTCGGCCATGAAGCGCCGCTGCTGCTCGAACGAGCTTTCGAGCCGCGCGAGCAGGTCGTTGAACGTCTTTGCGAGCCCGCCAAGTTCGTCGTCAGCGTTCGGAACGGGAAGCCGCTCGTGGAGCGTCGTCGCACGGATCTTTTCGGCGCGATCGCCCATGGCCGCAACCGGCCGCAGGCTCCTGCGCGCGAGCAATGCGCCGCCGAGCGCCGCAAGGATGACGACCAGCGGCACCGTGACGTAGTACGAGTCCCGCACGGTGGCAAGCGTCTGCGAGTCTTCCGCGGTCGAGCGGCCCGCGACGATCACGTAGTTCGACGCCAGCACGGTCGATCGGACGGCGACCAGCCGCAGCTGGCTGTTGCCGGCCGGCGTCGCAAACGCCGGGCTCTTTTCGCGCGCTCGTGAAAGCAGCCCCCGCACGTTCGCGTCGCCGAGAACGTCTCGCGGCACTCCGTTGTCGACCGTCGCGACGAGCGTGTTCGAGTCGTCCAGGACGAACAGCGTGACGTCCGAGATCCGGAATTCGCGCGCGGCCTCCGTGACGATGGCGTTGGGAGAGAATCCCACCGTGTCGGGCTCGTGCGATTCCGCTGTCACCGCGGCGGAAAGCGCGGCGACGGCGCCCTCGAGCGATTCGTCCGTCGACCGACCCAGCGCGCGCGCGAGCAGCCCGTAGCTCAGCACCGCGAACGCGACGAGCGCGATCGCGACCAGTGCGGTGTACCACAATGTCAGGCGACGTCGCATCGCGTCAGTGCTCGTCCGTCTCGGGGCCCGCCGCAGCCGGCAGCGCAAGCACGTACCCCGCGCCTCGGCGCGTGTGGATCAGCGGCGGGACGTCGCCGGCGTCCACCTTGCGCCTGAGCCGGTTGATGTAGACCTCGATCGAATTCGAGAACGGATCGTACGAATCGTCCCACACGTGCTCGGCGATCTCGGCGCGGCCGACCACGCGGCCCGCGTTGCGGGCGAGAAACTCGAGCAGCGAGTACTCCTTGGCGGTCAAATCGATCGCCCGGCCGCCGCGCGATACGGCGCGAGCGTGCATGTCGATGGCGAGGTCTCCGACCGTGATCGTCAACGGCTCGAGCGCGCTCCCGCGTCGAAGGAGCGCGCGCACGCGCGCGAGGAGCTCGCCAAACGCGAACGGCTTGACGAGGTAGTCGTCCGCGCCGGCGTCGAGCCCTGCGATGCGGTCTTCGACGGAATCGCGCGCTGTCAGCATGAGAATCGGCGTCGTGTGCCCGTCCTCTCGCACGCGGCGGCAGACCGTCATGCCGTCCGGCTCCGGAATCATCAGGTCGAGGATGATCACGTCGTACGTGTTGACCGAGATCTGGAAGAGCGCATCCTCGCCGTTTTCGGCGACGTCGACGGCATAGGCCTGCTCGCGCAGACCCCTCGCCACAAATCCGGCAACTCGTGGTTCGTCCTCGACGACCAGTACGCGCACTCGGTGATTCCTCGCTGTCGGCACGCCGCCTCGGGCCCTCGGGCCCGGCCGTCATGGTATCCGACACAACATAAACGGAGTATGACCGCTCGCCGCTCGGGCAACGCGGGTTAACGCGCCGTTTAACTTCGCATTGCTACGGTAGCGCGTGCCCGATCCATCAACTCGCCGTGCATTCCGTGTGATTGGACTACGATACATCGCCGCGCTCACCAGGGTCGCGCGGTACGCGCGCTCGCTCGCCGGGCTGGTCCTGGCGCTCGAACTGTGCGCCGCGCCCGGCATTGCGCAGAACCTGTCGCCGCAGCCCTCGCAGCCGCCGCACGTCGTGACATTCGCCGAGGCACGCGATCTCGCGCTCAAGCAGGCGTCGGCGTACACCGCCGCTGAGAACGACGTCCGAATCGCCGAGGAGGACGTGCACCAGGCGCGGATCGGCTTCCTGCCGTCCGTCTCGGCGCCGCTCTCCTATATCTATTCGAGCCCGCTGCACGGCCCCGACCAGATCGGCATTCCGTACACCGAGCGACCGCCGGCGTTCATTGCGAACAACGCCGTGAACGAGTATTTCCTCGTCGCGAGCGTCAGCGGTCTGATCGACATCAACGGCAAACAGCGCGCCGAGCTCGACCGCACGCGCGCCGAGCTTGCGCGCGCCCGCGCGAATGCGTTGATCGCGCGGCGCGGTCTCGTGTCGGCGGTCGCGGAGTCCTACTACGGGCTCTCGTTCGCCCGCGCAGCGCGCGACGTCGCGAAACAGGCGGTGGATTCCGCCAGGTTGTTCTCCGAGACGACGACGCTGCTTTTTGAAGGCGGCGAGGTCCCCGAGCTCGACACGCTGAAAGCGCGCACCGATCTGAACGCCCGGCAGGACGAGCTGATCCAGGCGGGCACGGCCGAGTTGGATGCGCTCGACACGCTCAACTCGCTGATGGGATTGGAGTTGGGGACGCCCACCGAGGTCGTGGATCTCGGGCAGGCGCTCCCGGATCCGCTCGACGTCGCTGGCTTGACGGTCGACAAGGTGCTCGAACGGCCCGAGTTCGCCGAGCTCGCCGCGGAAGAGCGCTCGGCGGATGCCGAGGTTCGCAGCGCACGTGCCGATCGCCTGCCGTCGCTCGGCTACAACGTGAGCACCGGCGTCGACGACTCGCACGTCCAGCCGTCGCGGGACTTCGGTGCGGCCGCAAGCGTCACGCTGACGATTCCGATCTTTGACTGGGGCGGCGCAAAGGGCCGCCAGACGCAGGCCGAGATCCGCCGCGAGACTGTGCGCCGAAACCAGGAGATCGCGCTGAGGGCGCTGCGTCTCGAATTCTCGAAGGCCCGGACCGCTGCCGATGCGGCGGCGAGCCGTGTCCGGCTGACCGGATCGGGCGTGGTCGACGCATCGCGTGCGCTCGAGATCTCCGAGCTGCGCTATCGCGCGGGCGAAGCGCCGGTGCTCGAGGTCGTTGACGCAAGAACGACGCTCGCCGCGCAGCGGACCGCGTTCTACACGGCCATCCGTGAGTACCACATCGCCCTCGACCGCCTGCGGCAGGCGGTCGGACAGTGACACACCGAATGATCGTCCCATCCACACGGATTGCGCGTCTCGGCGCGCTGATCCTCGCCGTCGCCGCCGGCGCGACCGGTTGCCGCTCGACGAACGAAGCCGAGGCCGAGCCCGTCGTCACGGTGAAGGTCACGCGCGCAACCCGGGCGGATCTGATCGACACGCTCAGCGCGCTCGGGACCGTGTCGTCGATGAACGAGATACCCGTCGCGCCAAAGGTCGGGGCTGTCGTCGCGAGGATGGGCATCGTCAAGGGAAAGGTGGTCAAGGCGGGCGACGTCGTCGCGACGCTCGAGTCCGGCGATCTGCGCGCGGCGGCGGCCGAGGCCGACGCGGCGGTGCGCGAGGCGCGCGCGACGCTGAAACAGACATCGGGCGGAACGACGCCGGAAGCGGATGCGCAGCGTCAGAAGGCGCTTCAGGACGCCATCGCGACGCTGCGCAATGCCGAGGCGCTCTATCGCCGGCGCAAGATGCTGTTCGAGCGCGGCGGCATCGCGCAGAAGGATCTCGACGATGCCGAACTTGCCCTGAAACAGGCCGAAAGCGCCAAGGAGCTTGCCGAACGGGAGTCGAGCCTTGCGGGCTCGAACCTGAATCCGACGAACCGCGACATCGCCGAAAGCCGCCTGAAACAGGCCGAGGATCGCGCGGACGCGGCGCACGTGCAGCTCGAGTATGCGACGGTTCGCAGCCCGATCTCCGGTGTGATCACCGCGCAGTTTCACCAGGATGGCGAGTTCGTGGCCGCCGGCGAGAAGCTGTTCACCGTCACCGACACGCGCGTCCTGGTCGTCAAGGCGCAGTTCCCCGACAACGGCATGCTCGGAATAAGGACCGGAGCCGTCGCGGCGATCTCCCCGTCATCCGGCGGCGAAGACATTGAGGGAAAGGTCACGCTCGTGTCGCGAACGGCGGACCCTGCGAGTCGCACGGTCGAAGTGTGGGTCGAGGTGCCCGAGGGCTCCGAGAACCTGCGCGTCGGCGACTTTGCAAAGGTCTCGATCACCGTCGGCGAAGCGACCGGTGCGGTGACGGTTCCCCCGGCAGCGGTGACGTTCGAGGATCCGACCGCTGATACCGGAACGGTGATGGTCGTCGACGAGCAGTCGGTCGCGCACGAAACCGAGGTGACGGTCGGCATCCGCACAGACGAAGCGCTCGAGATATCGAAGGGCCTCGAGGACGGCGTGACGGTGATCGTCGAAGGCAACTACGCGCTCCCCGATGGCACAAAGGTCCGGCAGGTCGAGGCCGCGCCGGCAAAGGACGGCGCGGCGAAAGAGGAGAAAGAGGATTCGGACGAGGAGTCCGGGACATGAAGTTCGCGACGTTCGTTTCACGGCAGCGGCGCGCGATCCTCACGTTCATCATTCTGTTGTCGGCCGCGGGCTTGTGGGCCGCGTGGACGCTCCCGACCTCGCTCTTCCCTCAGACCGACTTCCCGCGGATCGTCGTCACGATCGAATCCGAGGACATGCCGGCGCCGCAGATGCTGGCTTCGATCACGCGGCCGGTTGAAGAGGCCATGAACGGAATCCCCGGCGTGACCGACATCCGGTCGGACACGAGCCGCGGATCGGCCGAGATCAACATCTTCTTCACGTGGAGCGTCGACATCGTTCTGTCGCAGCAGCTCGTCGAGAGCCGGCTGTCGCAGCTGCGCTCGGAGCTTCCGCCCGACATCAAGATCGAGACGAACCGGCTGACGTTCGCGGTGTTTCCGATCGCGGGCTACAGCCTGGTGTCCGAGTCGCGTGATCCGGCGAGCCTGCGCGACATCGCGACGCTCGACTTTGTGCCGCGGCTTGCGCGGTTGCCCGGCATCGCCCGCGTGACGGAGCTCGGCGGCAAGGTGCACGAGTACCACGTGACGGTCGATCCGACGCGGTCGCTGCGGTCGGGCTCGGTCTGAACGACGTCGCCACCGCGATCTCGAGCTCGAATACGGTGGTGTCGACGGGCCGGCTCGAGACAAACCACGAGCTCGCGCTGGTGCTGGTGAGCGGGCTGGTGAAGACGCCGGACGAGCTTGCGAACGTCTCGGTCGGAACGTCGAACGGCCGGCCGATCCTTCTGTCGCAGGTTGCGACGATCGCGCCGGGCGTCACGCCCGAGTACGTGATCGTCACCGCGGACGGACGTCCGGCGGTCGTGCTGAACGTGTTGCGCCAACCCGACGCCAACACGGTCGCCGTGGCCGAGAGCGTGAAGAACGAGCTCGCCGCGATCCAGCGCGAGATTCCGCCGGACATCAAGGTGACGCCGTTCTATGACGAGTCGCTGCTGGTGAAGTCGGCGATCGCGAGCGTGCGCGACGCGATCGGCGTCGGGCTGTTGCTGTCGGTGCTGATCCTGTGGGTGTTCCTGCGCGACTGGCGCATGACACTCGTTGCGACGGCGGTGATTCCGGTCACGGTGCTGATCACGTTCTTTGCGATGAAGGCCGCGGGACTCGGCTTCGACCTGATGACGCTCGGGGGCGTTGCTGCGGCAATCGGCCTCGTCATCGACGATGCGATCGTGGTGGTCGAGAACATCTACCGGCACGTGCGCCACGGCGAGAGCCCGCACGACGCGGTGTCGCGCGCTATCTCGGAGATCACGGTCCCGATCATCGGATCCACGCTCACGCCGGTCGTCGTGTTTCTGCCGCTCTCGCTGCTGACGGGCATCACTGGCGTGTTCTTCCGTGCGCTCGCGCTGACGATGGCGGTGGCGCTACTCACGTCGCTCGTGCTGGCGCTGACGTTCACGCCCGCGCTCGCTGAGCGGTTTTCACACACCGTTCGCGGCGAACGCGGCGTCGAGGAGTCCGAGGGCGGCCGGCTGCTGCGTCGTGTGTCGGATCTCTACGAGAAATCGCTGCGCTTTGCGCTCTCGCATCTGCGGATCGTCGCGATCGCCGCGCTCGTGGTTCTCGTCGCAGGCGTCGGACTGTACCGATTCGTCGGGTCGGACTTTCTGCCGCAGTTCGACGAAGGCGGATTCGTGTTCGACTACCTGACGGCTCCCGGAGCGTCGCTCGAAGAGACGGACCGGATTCTCAAGCGTATCGAGGCGATCCTCGAGTCCACCCCCGAGGTCGAGAGCTACTCGCGGCGCACCGGGGCCCAGCTCGGCCTCGACATCACCGAGCCGAACAGCGGCGATCTGCTGGTGAAGCTGAAGCACAACCGTTCGCGGTCGACCGAGGAGGTCAAGTCGGAGATCCGCGATCGCGTGGCCGCCGAGTTCCCCGAGGACGTCATCGCGATCGAGCTCCCGGGCATCATGACCGACCTGATCAACGACCTGATCAGCACGACCGAGCCGATCGAGATCAAGATCTTCTCGAACGACACCGAGACGCTGCTCGGAAAGGCCGAGGAGGTGAAGTCGACGATCGACGGCGTCAAGGGCGTCACCGACACGAACAACGGCGTTGTGGTGAGCGGTCCCGCGCTGACGTTCAACGTCGATCCGCTGAAGGCCGCGGCGTTTGGCGTAACGACGGCGGAGGTTGCCGACACGGCGCGTACGGCCATCGGGGGCACGGTCGCGACGTCGCTGCTCGAGAAGGGGCGGCTTGTGGGAATCCGCGTGCTGTTGCCGGCGGACGCGCGATCGTCGATCGACGCGATCCGCGCGATTCCGATGAAATCCGCCTCGACCGGTGCGATCTTCCGGCTCGGCCAGGTTGCCGACGTCGAGTTCGAGGAGGGTCAGACGCAGTTGCACCGCGACAACCTGCGCCAGTCGGTGGTCGTGACCGCAGGCATCGAAGACACTGACCTCGGCACGGCGATCGCGGGGATCAAGAAGGCGATCGGCGAGAAGGTCGTGCTGCCGCCGGGGATGTCGATCTCGTACGGCGGGATCTACGAGGAGCAGCAGCGAACCTTTCTGAGTCTTGCGGTCTCGCTCGCCGCCGCGGTGGTGCTCGTGTTCCTGGTGCTGCTCATCGAGTTCCGTTCGTTTCGCGCGCCAACGGCGATCGTCGCGGGCGCTCTGCTGGCGCTTCCCGGTGTGCTCGCCGGTCTCGTCGTCACGGGGATGACGTTGAACGTCGTGTCGTTCATGGGCGCGATCATGGTCGTCGGCATCGTCGCAAAGAACGGCATCCTCATGCTCGACACCGTCGAGGATTACATCGCCACCGGAATGTCGCTCGACGAAGCGCTCGTGAACTCGGGACGCAGGCGCCTGCGCCCGGTGCTGATGACGTCGTTTGCTGCGATTCTCGGAATGCTGCCGCTCGCGCTCGCAATCGGCGAAGGCTCGGAGCTGCTGCAACCGCTCGCCATCGCCGTGATCGGCGGCCTCGCCGTCGCGCTGCTCCTGTCGCTCGTCGTGACACCCGCCGTGTATCGCGCGCTTGCTTCAGATCACTCTTTATCGTAAAGTGCTTTTCGCGCACGATGCGCGGAGGGCATGCGATGGGAACAGCAGGAATTCAGCGGACCGATCTGCTCACGGTTCGCAGTGACGAGCGGCCTCAGCTGATCGACATCACGGCCCGACTGCGCTCGCGCATCCGGAACGCGAACCTCGGAAACGGCCGTGCCCGGCTCACGTCGATGCACCAGTCCCTGGCGCTCGTCGTGACGCGAACGCGGTCCGCGCTGATCGGGTCGGAGCGTCTTGCGAGCTCCGTGACGCTCGATGTAACTGCTGGCGACCTGGCGCACGACGGCTAAGCGGCGGTCGTCGCCGCCGTACTGGATGGTCCGAAGTGCCGGGGACTTCGGCTCGAGTTTCTCGCGAGCGATGATTCGAACCGCCCGTTGTTGTCTTTGATAAGGCGATAATTGTTCCACGTCCTCCGGCCGTCCACCTGGTCTGCTAATCCCCACCAAACAATCAGGTTAGACCAACGCACCGGTCGACTGCACGGGGGCTTGTGAAACCTCCCATGGGAGGTACCCGAATCCTGGATTCGTCACGACATCTTGAATTTCACTACAGTGATTTTCACCATAGTGACCAATTGTCACCTATCCGCAAAATGCAATGATCACTGTAGTGATTATCACTATGGTTATTTTCACTACAGTAATAATCACCATAGTGATTTTCACCATAGTGACAACAATCAGGGCTATTCGACAACTTCAGCAATCACTACAGTGATTTTCACCGTGGTGATAATCACTACGGTGATTTTGACTACAGTCATTCACACTATAGTGAAAATCACTACAGTGATTTCAAGCCAGGCATGCTTTTTCGCATGTGGCGCGCAACCTCTTGCGCGCACCTGTCGATAATTGATACATGCACCGCGCGGCGGCATGTGAGCCCGCGTGAAATGCACCAAACTCGTTGACTCGGCGGCTGAATTAACCTATTCTAGCGGCAAAATTCAGGGTTGTACGGAAAGTTAAGCGTCTAATGGGGTTACACCCGATGGTCGAGGGCTGAGATGAAGGAGTCCTACTCGCGGTACGTAAACGAGGCCAAGGGGCAGTTTGAGAACCTGCTCGACTTCTACAGGCTCGCGGAGCCTCCCTTCAGCATCTCGCCCGACCCGCGCTTTCTCTACCATACCAGCGGACACCTTCGCGCGTTCTCCAAGACACGGTCGAACATCGTCCAGCGCCAGGGACTGACGGTCATCTGCGGTGACGTCGGCACCGGCAAGAGCACGGTCGGCCGCCGGATCGAGCTCGAATTCGGAAGCGACGAGCAGGCCGACTCCTACGCGACACGCCTGGTGAAGAACGCCGCGACGTGGACGACCTCGAGCAAGATGATTCGCGCGCTGTCGAGCGAGTTCGGATGCGACATGCGGCGCAGCGAGGACGCCCAGTGGCTCGAGTTCGAGAAGATGGCGATCCGGCGATCGCTCGAGGAACGCGTCTCGCTCGTGCTGATCATCGACGAGGCCCAGGGCATTCCGTCAAAGGTCCTGATCCGATTGCGCGAGATCCTCAACTTTGAAGCCGATACCGGGAAGTTCGTCCAGATCCTGCTGCTCGGAACGCTCGAGCTGTGGCAGACGCTCTCGACTCCGGCGTTCCGGTCGCTCAAATCGCGTGTCGCCGGCGGCGTGTCGTTTCTGACGCCGCTCGACAGCTCGGAGCTCAGAAAGGCCATCCAGTTCCGTCTCGCGGTCACGGGCCGCGACGAGCCGCTCTTCGAGGACAGCTGCTACGACGTGATCTACGAGGCCTCGAGCGGCGTGTTGCGCACGGCGGTCGACATCTGCCGCACCGCGCTCAATCTCTCGTTCCAGGCGCAGGAGCGCGTCATCTCGCAGCTCACCGTGCTCGAAGCGGCCGACGAGGTCATCAACGCCATGGGATTCCAGTTCGGCGAGACCGAAGGGGCTGACGCCGGGGCTGTATGACCGACACGCCGAAGAATCTGACCGGCGCGATCAACAAGGCGCGAGAACTTCACCGCGAAGAGATCGCCGACAGACTTCGACGCCGACAGGAGCTCGAGCGCCAGCGGCTCGACGAGCTCAACTCCCTTCCGTCCAAGCAGCCGGCCGAACCGCCTCGTCCGTCCGATCCTGCTCCCGAACCCGAACGGGTGCTTCCCGAGCCTCCGCGAATCGTCGAACGAAAGGAGCCGGCCCGAAAGCCGCGGCGACCGGTTCCCGCGCCGGCGCCTCCCGCGGTCGTCGCGAACGAGACGCTTCCGACCGAGCGCTTCGTCAAGGTTCGCAACTCGATCTTTGACGAGCTCAGCCGGTACCTCTCCGGGAACCAGTACAAGGTCTACCTCGAGCTCTACCGCGAGACGCTCGGCCGAAAGAACAGCAACTCGACGGCATTCTTCCGGCCACGTCAGATGG
The DNA here is from genome assembly GCA_044224215.1 of Blastocatellia bacterium. GTDB lineage: Bacteria > Acidobacteriota > Blastocatellia > UBA7656 > JADIYM01 > DAOMFM01. The sequence continues at coordinate 24,153 of JBGAKX010000030.1, read as the reverse complement.
CGATGGATCTCGGCATCGGGAGCGACCAGACCGTCTACCGCGCCTTCAAGGAGCTCCAGGAGCGAGGGCTCATCACCGTCGAGGCACGGGTCGGCCACACCCAGGGTTCGAGGGTCACCGTGCGGTCGCTCGAGGTCGCCGTCGAGGCGCTCCGACAACAGCCGGCCAAGACCCGTGGACGCAAAACCACTTCAGTGAAAATCACTACAGTGAAAAACACTGAAGTGATTTCTACTGTAGTAAATAGCACCACACCAGTTCAGCAGGAATCACCACACTACCATAGTGAAAATGACGACGCTGGTGTGGTGAATATCACTACACTCCATGATCATGAAAGACATGTAAGACAGTTTCCAAATACATCACCAACACATGCGCCCGACACGGGGTCGGGCTCGGCGGCGATACAGAATGGTGGTGGTGAGGTCCTTCGCAATGGATTGGCGGAGCAGCTCGTGACCAGGTACGACTACTCCCCCCACCTCGCGCGCATTGCGATCGATTCCCTCGAAGCGGCGGATCTCGAGCTCATTCCGCACATGCTGACGCGGCTCGACGGTCTCATCGAGCGCGGGCGCCAGAAGCAGGGCGTCCCGATCCAGAACCCTGCCGGGATCCTGAGTGGGTGGCTTGCAGATTTCGATTCGTGGCGGACGGTGCTTCAACAGGACCACGCGCGGCAGGAATCGCAGCAGAACGACGCTGCGCCGGCCGAAGCGACCGATCTGTACGTGCAGTTCCTGACCGAGCGCGACGCGCGGGCCGAGGCACGGCTTCGGGCGCTGGATCCGGATGAGTATTCGCGCCGCGCCGACGAAGCCCGCCGCGAGATCGCCGAGCGCCATCCGCCCGCACGGGACTGGCCCGAGGAGCACTGGGAGAAGGTCGTCGCCGACGGCGGCCGCTCGCCGACAGGCCGCGCGCGCGCGGCCGGACGACTCCAGAGGAACGGATCCGTCGGGGATCGGGGGAACACTCCGATCTCGCGACGTGGGACGACCCCGATCGACACGCGATCGGCTCTGCGGCCAAGGTGCAGGCGACGCCACGCAGCTGTGACGTCGCCTGCGGAGATATGATGGCTCCTGTGTCGCCCTGTCCTGCCGCCCTCGTGGGGACCTCCCGAGGACGATGGGTTACCGGTATGGCACGCAGTGCAGTTGTGGTCATGACCGGGCGAACGAGGATGAACCCTGGGCTTTTGGCTCGCGGTTGTCGAGCGCGAGCATGGATGGCCACCACGCATGCGGACTGTTGGCACGGCCTGCCGTACGCCCGCCGTGGAGCGTGCGTTCCGGGAGAACTCGCTGCCGTTGAGAACTCGTTGCCGTGACACTGTGCGCACGTCGGCTCCTGCAACCAGGGCTGCCGGCCCTGACGAATCGTGTCCGCAACATTCTGCAGGCTTCCGTGACACGATTCGCAACGGGGGTTGGATCCTGCGGGTCTCATGCCCTCGAGATTCGTTCGCTGGCACTTCGTCTGAGGACCCGGATGGCAGTCGTAGCAGCCGGGCTGCGTGGGCACGCTGGAGTGCTTTGCGTGCATCGCAAGCGACATCGACTCGACGCCAGGCGTTCCTGGAAGACCGAGCGCGTTGTCCGCATGGCAGTTCGCACACAACACGGGTGTTGCAGCGGCGAGGTTCGTGCCCTCGCGAAGATCGTGCACCGCAGGATGTTGCCGTCGATGCTTCCAGTGTTGATTCCAGGCGCGCCCGGACCATTTGCGTAGTGGCAGTAGTCGCAGTGCAGTTCGTCCGAGACGGGGACCGTCACGTCGTTCGTCGCGAGGATCGACCCATACGAGTCGCGAACCGTGAGGAGACCCTGTTGAAAGGGATAGAACGTGAATGCGTCGTCCTTTGGAACCGTCGGAATGCCGATGGCCTCAAAGTGGTCGCCGACTGGATCCATCAAACCGGCAAGGCCCTTGCCTGTGAGGCCGATCCCCTCAGGCGGATTCACTCCAAACAGGGGTTGGACGTATTGCCAGAAGTTGGTCTTGTTGTGGACCGTCGTGTTTCCCTTGATGCTGTATTCGACGGTCACGCCGCTTGTGATGATCCTTGGAGGATTGCCTTTCTGAATCACCTGCGCCATCAGGTTGTTGTATGGGGGGAGTATTGCCATCTTGTCGAACGACGGGCTGATGCAATGCATGCCAAGGTCGTTCCAGCCGATGACGACATAGCCGCCTCGGGGGCCGGTACGGTCCTCGGTCTTTGATACGTCGGATTGATCTGGCGGGGGAGTGTTGTGGGAAAGGGAAGCCGCGCCGTTTGTGATCGACACAAACGCGGCGACGGCGGCGAATGTGGCAACGAGAACAAGAACCCTCGTTCGTTGCATGAATTGTACCCCTCTTGCGCCCAGCGAGAATGCGGGGGGGAAGGGGGGGATATTCTGGCCGCAGAGGCAGCCTACTCATGAACATGCGCGTGGTCAACATGCATGTGCGAATCCAGCGAACGCATCACCATTCCACCGAGAGCAGCCGACACTTGAGTCGTGTACATACGCGTTCACGCGCGCCTGTCCGATGCCGCTGCAACATGCTCCGCGAGCAGCGCGTTGATGCGCCCCGGTTGCTCGATCGGCACGCCGTGCGAAGCATCCTCGAGATCGACGAAGCGCGACCCAGGCAACAGGTCCGCCAACCGACGACCCGCGGCGGGCGGAGCGATCGGATCGTACGCCGCGCTGACGACCAGTACAGGGATTCCCGCGAGCTCGCGCAGTCGCGGCGACGGATCGCAGCGCCTCATCGCAGACAGTTGCGCCGAAGCGACCGGCGGCTGGTCGGCGAGATCGTGGCCAAAGAGCGGTTCGAGCTCGGACGCCATGCGCGCAAGTTCAGCCCCAGTTCGCGGCCGCGGGGGCATGACGAGCTCGAGAAACGCGTTCCGACGCATCACGCGCGTGCCGATTCGCGTGCGCATCCCTGTCCAGACCATCCGCGGAGTCATCGGCGCAGCATCGCGGCCGCTCGCAAACGTGCACAGAAGCGCAAGGCTCTCGACGCGCGAGCGGTTCGCGAGCGCGAATTCGAGCGCCACGAGCCCACCGAGCGAATGGCCGACGACGTGCGCCGAGCTCCACCCAGCGGCGTCCATGACGGTACGTGTATCGTCGGCCATCAGACCGACCGTCAGCGGCTCGCCAGGCGGCTGGCTGCGACCCATCCCGCGGTTGTCGAACGTCAGACATTCGAAGCGGGACGACAGGGAATCGACCTGAGGGCGCCATCCGTCGCCGTGGACGCCCACGCCCTGGATGAACACGACGCGTGGGCCGGCGCCGGCCGTCGCGAACGCAAGGTCACAACCGCGATGTCGTACGGAATGCATGTCGCGCAATGTACCCAAGAAAGCCACGACTCTGCATCCCGCGGCCAGTCGCTTCAATCGATGCGAACACTCAGAAGCGCCCACCAGCGGCACACCCCGAATCGGCGCGGGAGAATCGCCGGGGGCCGGCAACACGCAACGCGCGCACCGCCCCCGGCGATCGCCGCACACGTCAGAATGGGTTGCTCCTCGTGGAGAGCCGTCCGAACAGCCCGTGCTGCTCGTCGTCGATGCCCGCCGCAAAGTAAAGCGTGTTGCTCTTCCCGCCGTCGTTCGTGCCGTTCCCGAACGCGATGCCCCACAATCCTTCGATCTCGATCGGACGGCCCGCGTGGTCGGTCATTGTCCCGTGAAACTCGCCCGTTGTCGGATCATAAGCGTGGATCCGACCGTCGCCAAAATTGCCAACGAGTAAGTCGCGACTGAACTGACCGAAATTGCGCGGCGCGAGCGCCATGCCCCACGGCGCATTCAACTCGCCCTGCGCAACGAGCTTCGTGACGAGTGACCCGTCGGTGTCGAACACGTCGACGTAGCCTAACCCCAGCCCCTTCTCCTCGTCACCGTCGTCGCCAATCTTCGCGAACGCAACGTAGATTCTTCCGCCGATCTCCTGAATGCCAAATGGTCCGAATCCGTCGAGGCTCGGGTCCGAGAATGACTTGAGGTACACGAAGTGTTCATCAAACACGTCGACGGACCCTGCAGGGAAGTTCGCTGCGTAGAGGCGCGCTCCTGTACTGTCCTCCGCGATCGCGAGGCCTGTGTATGCCGCTCCGGGCCTGATGATCCCTACAATCGCGTGTGTGCGATCGACACTGGGATTCCAGCCCGAGATCACTCCGTCCTGGCTCGCAAAGATGAAGATGCTCGGACCGATGGAGCTGTCGACGCCCGACGTTATGAGGAACTCGTCTTCGCCCTTGCCCTCCGACTCGTGGTAGACGATTCCGGTCGGCGTTCCCGTTTCGGCAGTGGCGGCCGGGATCGTGACGACGAGCGACGACGGCTGTCCGTTACCGCGGTAGATCGTCGAGGTGCCCGTGCCGTTGTCCGCGATCCAGAGCGAGGTGTCGTCGCCGAGTGCGATACCCCACGGATTGACGAGATTCGGGTCCGTCCTGGGAGCCTTGTTCGACAGATCCGACACGAGATTGTGTTGGACGTACCCCTGGCCGCGGTTCCCGCCGGCGGTTGCCGTCGAGCAAATCAGGACAACCACTGCGCCCACCGCGAGGAGTGCCCTCAATGATCTGAAACTCATATGCTACCTCCCACCAGGCCCAGGTTGTCTGCGTGTCTCGCTCGCCCGGATCAATGCACCCGGCATTCCTCAGAATCTCATCGATATGCCGGCATGCGTACACCAGCGAAACGCAACAACGGCAATTAGTTAGAGCGCTGCATCGGCAAGGGTCCAACAGTCTGCACCGGAATCGAATGTGCGAGCGCGAGACACTTTGTACGCACCATGGGACGAACACGCATACGACCACACCGTCGCGAGTCAGACGTACCAAATGGAAACACCGCGACCGGCGATGTTTCGATCTGATCAGAATCCGTCGGCTCTCCAGCCAACACAATGTCGGCGAAGTGCGACAGTTGACGGCGCCATTCTGCGTCCAAGGTCTCCGAGCAAATGCCGATTCAACAACTTGCAGCGGTACGGTGATTGCCCGTCTTGCCGGCCAATGAATTCAACACTCCTCGCTGCTCTCATCGTTCTAGGTTCGATCGTTCCGTCGCCGCACCCCGTTCGCGCCGACGGCGAATCCCATCCGCGAGACCGCCACGTCATCATCTGCATCGACGGCGTCGGCTTTGCGACATTCGAGGAGATGCATGCCGAAGGGAAATTCCGGCAGTTCCACGAACCCGCCCGCATGATCGCGACGTTCCCGAGCCTCACCGACATCTCGCTCACCGCAATCCTCGCGCCTGCAGGCGCCCGCCCTGCGCGCGGGTACGAAGACGCATGGTTCGATCCGGCATCACAGCGTGTCCGCGGCGGCCTCGTGGACCGGTTCCGCCAGGACCGGTTCGTGCGCGGCACGTTCCGCGAGCTCTTTGACTACCACCCGTCGGCGATCAAGAGCGGCCTTGCCTTTGGCGCGCCGCCCGCAAGTACCTACATCGAAGCCGCGACCGACGTTGCGATGGCCGGCCGCAAGGCACGCCAGTCGAACGACCCGGTCTTCTTCGCCTACGTCGCCGGCAGCGACACGCTCGCGCACGTCGGCGGCGAGCGCATGCTGCGTTCGCTGCTCGCGCGGCTCGACGCCACCGTCACGTCGCTGCTGCGCGAAGGGCATGGCCACACGACCGTCACGATCTTCTCGGACCACGGCAACGAGTTTCGTTCGCTGCACCGCGTGTCGCTCAAGGGCGCGCTCCGGCGCGCGGGGCTCGCGCCCGATTCCCGCCTTCGCAGCCCGGCGAGCGTCGTCTCGCCGTCGTTCGGTCTGATCGGCTGTGTCGTGCTCTACACGGCCGAGCGCAACGAGCCGGTCGCTGCGCATGCAGTCGCGAACGTGAAGGGCGTCGACTTTGCAGCATACGAACACGACGGCGTCGTCACCGTCGTCGGTCCGACGGGAACTGCGACGATCGAGCGCCGCGAAGACCGCTTTCGATATCGCATGGTGAGCGGCGATCCGCTGTGGGTCGCACCCGCCCTCGGCGAACTGCGCGCGCGGGGCGCCGTGGACGCCGACGGGTTTGCGGACGAATCGGACTGGTTCGCTGCGACGTGCGAATCCGTGCGGCCCGACGCAGTTCGGCGCGTGTACGAAGGATTGACCCGCAACGTCGCGACGCCCGCGAACGTTCTCGTCGCCCTCGCAGACGGCTGGTACGCGGGCAATCCTCTCCTCGACGTGTTCGCGTTCATGCAGGCAACGCACGGAAACGCGGGCCGCGGCGCAAGTCTCGGCTTTGTCGCGACGACTGACCGCGATCTGCCGCGCTACCTCGCCGCCGGCGACGTGTGGCAGGCGATCGGCGCGCCGCGAATCGCCCGATCACCCGCGCCGTAAACGGACGCACCGACGGCTCACCTTGATTTCGCTCGGCCGGATCCGGCGGTGCGTGCCTGTGCCTCGTGCAGCCGCGCGAGCCGGTCGACGGCGTCCTTTGTGCGCACGTTGTCGTCGCCGAGCGCAGCCTGCAACTTGGCATGCGCGTCGACGAGCAGCTTCTCGGCCTCGGCGTACTTGCCCATCTTCGTCAGGCACGAGCCGAGCGCGCTCTCGACCGCCGCCACCCGCCAGTGGTCCGGCTTGAACACCGTCAACGTCGCCGCGAGCGATTCGCGATAGAGCGCCTCGGCCTCGACAAATTTCGACTGAGCCTCGAGCACGTCCGCCAGGTTCTGCATGCCGACCGCCGTGCTCGAGTGTGTGGGCCCCAGCATCTTGCGCTTCATGGCGAGCGCCTCGCGGAACATGGCCTCGGCCTCCTCGTACTTGCCGTTCGTTCGCAGGATCAGACCGAGGTTGTTGATGCTGACGGCAAGATCCGGGTGCTCTGCGCCGAAGATCTTCCGCCGCAATGCGAGCGCCTCACGATAGAGCTCCTCCGCCTGGACCTTGTCCCCGCGGTCGCTCAGCAGCCCTGCGAGGTTGTTAAGCGTCGTCGCGACGCTCGGATGGTCCGGCCCGAGGACGTGCCGCTTCATCGCGAGCGCCTCACGGTACAGCGCCTCGGCCTCATCGATGTCGCCCTTGTCTTCCAGTAACGCGCCGAGGTTGTGCAGGCTGTACGCGACCTGCTCGTGCTCGTTTCCAAACACGGACCGGCGAATGTCGAGCGCCTGTCTGAGGAACGGTTCGGCCTCGTCGTACCGGCTCCGTGTTCTGAGCAGTTCCCCGAGATCGCTGTAGACCTCGGCGACGCGCGCGTCATGCTCGCCGTACGCCTTCGTGCGGACGGCAAGCGACTGGCGAAGATTCTGCTCCGAGAGATCGTAGTCCCCGCTGAAGTAGTACAGCGTGCCAAGATCGTGAAGACTGTCGCCGACATCCGGGTGATCCGGGCCCAGCAGGGCAATGCGTTGTGCGAGTGCCCGCTCGAGCAGCGGCCGGGCCTTGTCATAGAGGCCGAGACTTCGGTACACGCTCCCGATCGTGTCCATCATCGCCGCCTGCAGCTCCGGCTGACCGGCCATCTCGCGCTCGACCTTCAGTGCGCCCTCGTCGAGCAGCTCCCGCGCCGTGACCTCGTTGCCGCGCGACTGGCTCGGACTCGACACTTCGAACAGGCCGACGAGGAACCTGGTCACCTCGTTCGCGCGGTCGCGCTCACGAGCCGTTCGAGCCGCCTGGAGCCCCGTCATCACCGCGAACGTGGCGAGCATCAAAAACACCGCAACGCCCGACACGACCATGGCGCGATGGCGGCGAACGAACTTGTTGGCGCGATAGCCGATCGTGTCCGGCCGCGCCGTCACCGGACGCCCCTGCAGGTACCGGCGGACATCCTCGGCGAGCTGCTCGACCGACTGGTACCGTCGTTCGGGCTCCTTTCGCAAAGCCATCAGCACGATGTTGTCGAGGTCGCCCTTCAGTTCCCGGCGAAGACGTGTCGACGACGGCGCGTTGCGCGCGACCGCCGCGCTCGGCCGATCGACCGGCGCGATGCAGATCGCACGCTCGACCTCGGCATACGACGCGTCCTTGAGGTGGTGCGGACACTCGCCTGCGAGCAGCTCGTACAGAATCAGACCGAGCGCGTACACGTCGGTTGCCGTTGTGACCGGCTCGCCGCGGACCTGCTCGGGGCTCGCGTACTGCGGCGTCATCATCCGCACCTCGGTCATCGTCTTTGCAAGGGTCACCGCAGCGGGCGAGACGCTCGGCGCGAGCAGCTTCGCGATGCCGAAGTCGAGCAACTTCACGTCGCCGGCGTCCGTCACCAGGACATTGCTGGGTTTCAGGTCGCGGTGGACGACGAGATTTCGGTGCGCGTGTTGAACTGCCGAGCATACGGACCGAAACAGGTGCAGCCGGTTCTTGAGCGTGAGCTTCTTGTCTCGGCAGTACTCGGTGATCGGGCGCCCCGGCACGTATTCCATGACAAAGTAGGGAAGCCCGTCGTCCGTCGTTCCCCCGTCGAGCAGGCGCGCGATATTCGGATGGTTGAGGCTCGCGAGGATCTGCCGTTCGTTGCGAAACCGCGCGAGCATCGCGTTGGAGACCAAACCGCGCCGTATCAGCTTGATCGCAACGTCGTGCTCGAACTGTTCGTCGTCGCGAACGGCCTTGTAGACCTCGGCCATCCCGCCGCTTCCGATCGACGACGTGATCCGGTAGGGGCCGATTCGGTGGCCGACGGCGGAGGCCTCGGGCCCGGACGCGAGCGACACGGCCGCCGCGCGCACGACGGACTCGAACGGCGCAACGTCGCCATCCGTCTCGACAAACAGCGCTTCGAGCTCGCGTCGAAGATCGGCGTCGCCGCCGCACTCCGCGTCGAGAAACGCGCGGCGCTCGTCGTCAGGGAGTTCGTCCGCCTGTGCAAACAGGTCCTCGATCCGCTTCCATCGGTCTGTGCTCATTGCTGCAACTCCAGCTCGCGGCGGAGCCATTCCTGCGCCAGTCGCGTCTCGCGCTTGACCGTCGGTTCCGAAACGCCGAGGACGCGGGCGGTCTCCTCGACACTCAGTCCGCCAAACGACCGCATCTCGATGACGCGGCACTTCCGCTCGTCCGATGCGCCGAGCTTTGCGAGCGCGCGGTCGAGCGCGAGCAGCGCGACGGCGTCCGAGTCCGACGAAATGTCGGGCGCCTCGTCGAGCGGGATCTTCACCGCGCCGCCGCCGCGCCGTGCCGCCGCGCGTGCGCGCGCATGGTCGACCAGGATCTGGCGCATCAGCCGCGATGCGACGCCGTAGAAATGCGCGCGGCTCTCGAAGTTCGGAAGGTCCTGGTCGACCAGCCGGACGTAGGCTTCGTGAATCAACGCCGTTGCCTGCAGCGTGTGGCCCGGACGCTCGTTCCGCACCTGTCGCGCCGCGAGCCGGCGCAGTTCGTCGTAGACGACCGGCATCAAGGCATCAAGCGCTGCCTTGTCGCCCTTGCTCCAGTCGAACAGGAGCCGCGTGACCTGTCCAGCGTTGGGAGACTGCATCCTCCGGACCGCTCCGTCGAGGTGTGCGCGCCATGCGCAATGCAGCGGCGCAGTCCGGAGGATAGCACATGGGGTCATCAGCAGAATGCCGGTGTCACCGCCTCGATGCGCTCGCGCGCCGCGGGACTGAGCTTCCCGAGCGTGTCGAGGAACTTCTCGTGCCGCATGCCCGACCCGAGATAGGTCCAGCGGTTTGCCTGGCGCTGCACGTCGCGAAACTGCTGTTTCTGATCTTCGGTGAGCGTGCGCCGGGTCGCACCCATCAGCGCCTGCATGTCGAAGTTGACCTGCTGGGTGATCCCGCCGTCCACGATGCCGCCGATCGCGAGATACTGATCGACCGCGGCGAGAATCTCCGCCTCGGACCGCCCCTCGGCGAGCGCCTCGACCATCAGCGTGTCGAGTTTGGCGTGCTGGGCCTCCTCCATCCAGTGGTGCTTGAGCAGGCTCTTGAACTGCGGGTCCAGGTCGCCGGCGTCCTTGATGCTGTCGACGTAGTGGCTCTGCGTCATCCATTCGATCTGAAGGATCGTGAGGGCGACCGCGAGCGGATCATGAGCGAGCACCGCACGGCCGATGTCGGCCGCAGGCCCGATCACCGCGCACGGGCTGCCGAAGCCCCGATCGAACTCCTCGCAGAACAGCTTGAACAGGTGGATGTGCTTGGCCTCTTCGCCCGCGAACTCGAGCATGGCTCTGACCCGGTAGTCGTCGTCGGCGAGCTGGGTGCGCACGTGGTCGAGCACGAATGGGAGAATGAACTCCTCGACGATCCCGAAGATCGTCAGGTAGGCGTGGCCGCGAATCTGGTTCAGCGTCCGCTGCTCGTAGGGCGTCAGGAACGCGAGGGGTTCGACGCGCGCGAGGCTCTCGGGCATGAACGGCCGCGTGAAGTCGAGGCGCTTCTCGCCTCCGATGATGTCTTCGACGCGCCACGTGATTCTCTCGGACGCCTCGAGCGTTGCCTGGTAGGTGTAGGTCTGCTGCATGGTGAGTTTCTCCTGTGTTTCCTTCACGGCGCCGCTGGTCACGGGGCGCCATACCAGGAAGTGCGGAAAACGCGTCGCTCACGGATCAGAAAAAAATTCCCGTGCATCGGGCCGGCGCGTGACCGAGCCGTTCACAGGGCGACGCGCGTGGTTTCCGCTGGTTCGAGATTCGGCGCATAATGGCCGGGTCCTACCCGATGGGCATCGTTCGTGCCCTGCTCGGCCATGCGCTTCGCGACCATTACTCGTCTTGTCGTTGCATTCTGTTGCGCCAGCCTCTTCGTCGCGGCGAGTCAACGACCGTCGACCGCGCCGCACGCGACCAGACCGCGCGCGGACGATGTCGAGCGTTTCGGCATCGCATCGTTCAAGGTCACGAGCGACCGCGACGGCCTTCCCCAGAACTCGGTCAAGGCGATGGCGATCGACACGCGCGGCTACCTGTGGACCGGCACACAGGATGGCGCGGCCTTCTACAATGGGCGCACGTGGCAGGTCGTCAACATGCCCGACCGCAAGACGTCGAACTGGGTCAACACGATTCACGTCGCGTCGGACGGAGCGCTGCTGTTCGGTACGAACGGAGCCGGGATCGCACGGCTGAAGGACGGGGTCTGGACGGCGCTCGACCCGCCGCTCTCGGACACACGAGCGCGATTCGTCAACGACATCGCCGAGGCGCCCGGTCGGAACGGATCCGTCACACTGTGGGTCGCCGCGAGCGACGGAATCTTCAAACTTGAAAACGGTGCGTGGACGCGCTACGGCAAGGATTCTGGACTTCCCGCGGACGAGTTCACGAGCCTGCTGGTTGCACGGGACTCGGCCGGCAACGCCACGATCTGGGCGGGCTCGGAAGCCGGCGTGCTGCGATACGCCTCCGGCACGTGGCTGACAGACCGCGCGGCGGACGGGCTGCCGGATCCCTATGTGTACTGTCTCGCGGCCGGCCCGCAGACGGTGTGGGCGGGCACCGACGCGGGGCTTGCCAGGTACTCGTCGGGTCGCTGGGAGTTCGTGGAGATTCCGGACGTTCCGCTCCAACCGGCCGTCTACTCGCTGCTTGTCACGACGGACCCGTTTGGCGCGTCCGTCGTGTGGATCGGAAGCGCGGCCGGACTTGCACGGTTTCAGAACGATCGCTGGCAATCATACGGGACGAGTTCCGGGCTGCCCGACAACTCGGTGATCAGCCTGCTCGCGACGCCGGCGGACCACGGCGTCCCGGCCGTGCTCGTCGGAACGCTGTCGGGCGGGCTGGCATGGCTCTCGGAAGGGTGCTGGCTCGCGTTCGACACGAGGACGGGCCTTCCGGACGATCACGTCTACAGCTTCCTCGAGACGCGCGCCGATTCGGGACTTCCCGTCTACTGGATCGGGACGTACGGAGGGCTGGCACGGTTCGAGGACGCGTGGTGGACGATCTACCGCACCGATTCGGGCCTGCCGAGCGACAAGATCAACTGTCTGCTCGAGACTCGCGCGGACAGCGGTGCGCGCGTCATGTGGGTCGGGACCCAGGGCGGGCTTGCGCGGTTCGAATCGGGCCGCTGGACGGTCATCGATTCGAAATCGGGCCTCCCGAACAACATCGTCCGGTGCGTGCTCGAGACCGGGTCGCCAGCCGGCGGCCGCACCCTGTGGGTCGGCACATACGGCGGCGTGGCCCGATTCGACGGCGCCACGTGGACGGTCGTCGATACCTCGTCGGGGCTGCACGACAACCAGGTGATGGCGCTGGCCGAGACCAGGTCGCCGGCAGGCGGCACGACGATCTGGGCCGGAACGCTCGGCGGCGGGCTCGCGCGATTTCGCGACGGAGCGTGGAGCACCATCGACACGACGTCGGGGCTGCCAAACGACTTTGTGCGTGGATTGCGCGAAATCGACGCGCCGGACGGCAGCCGATCGCTGTGGGTGGGCACGCTCGGCGGCGCGGCGTGGCTCGATCTGGACCACGAGGAGTCCGGCTGGCACGTGCTCTCGGACACGACCGAGCCGGCGCTGCCAAACAGCGTCATCTACGACATTCGACAGGACGCGCACGGGCAGATCTATCTGTCGACGAACAAGGGCGTCGTGCGGTTGACGCGTCGCGATCCATCCGGCGAAAACGCGTCGCGGTTCGATCTGTACAACTTCACGACCGAGGACGGCCTTCCCGGGAACGAATGCAACGGCGGAGCACTCATGGCCGACAGCAGCGGGCGCATCTGGGTGGGCACGGTCGATGGCGCCGGGCTGTTCGATCCTGAGACGGCCGTCGCGTTCCGCGCGGCAGCGCCGCTGCTCATCGAGCGCACGCTGGTCAACGGTGTCGTGGCGACGGGCGCGCAGAGCGGCGAGGCCGCGCACGCGGGCGCTGTAGGTGTAGGAGATCACGGGCCCGTCGCAAGCACGATCGCGGGGCGCTCGCTCCCGCACGGCGACAACAACGTGACGTTCGAGTTCGCGCTGCTGTCGTACTTCAAGGAATCCGATACGCGTTACCGCACGCAGCTCGTCGGCTTCGATCCGGAGCCTTCCGCGTGGAGCACCGATCCGTCGCGCACGTACACGCGGCTGCCCGAGGGCGACTTCACGTTCAAGGTGTGGGGTCGCGACTTTGCCGGCAACGTGGTCGGCCCCGTCGAAGTGCCGTTCTCGATCCGCGCCGCGCCGTGGCGAACCTACTGGGCCTACGCGCTGTACGTTGCGCTGCTTCTCGGGCTCGGCTATCTGATCCTGCGATTGCGCGTTCGCCAGTTCGAGCGGCGCAACCGCATGCTCGAGGAGCGCATTGCCGAACGGACGCGCGAGCTCGACGAAAAGAACCACGCGCTCGCCGAGGCGATCGAGAAGCTCGTCGCGTCGGAGCGCCAGGCCATCGAGGCGAACCGCGCAAAGAGCACGTTTCTCGCCAACATGTCGCACGAGCTGCGGACACCGCTCAACGCGATTCTCGGCTTTGTGCAGCTGATGCAGCGCCGGCGCGCGAGCGAGGAGACCGAGCGCGAGTATCTCGAGATCATCACGCGGTCGGGCGAGCATCTGCTCGGATTGATCAACGACGTGCTCTCGGTCGCAAAGATCGAATCGGGGAAGACCACGCTCACCGAGGCGGTGTTTGAAGTCGACGACATGCTCAGAAACCTCGAGGTCATGCTGTCGTCGCGCGCCAGGGAGAAGGGAATCGATCTCGTCGTTGAACGCCCCGGCAAGATCCCGAGCCACGTGCTCGGCGACGAGGGCAAACTCCGGCAGATCCTCATCAACCTGATCGGAAACGCGATCAAGTTCACCGACGCGGGATCCGTCACCGTGCGCATGCGATGGGCCGACGGCGTCGCGGAGTTCGACGTCGACGATACGGGTCACGGAATCGCGCGCGACGAGCTCGACCGGCTGTTCGAGCCGTTCGTACAGACCGAGAGCGGCCGCCGCAGCTCGGAGGGCAGCGGACTGGGTCTCGCGATCAGCCGGGACTTTGTCCGGTTGATGGGAGGCGAGCTGACCGCCGAGAGCGACATCGGGAAGGGAACGCGATTCCGGTTCCACGTGCCGCTGCCGGAAGCCGCGGCCGAATCGCGCGCGACGCACCGGACCGTGCTCGGGCTCGAGCCCGACAGCGCGTCACGCCGAATCCTCGTCGTGGACGACAAGCCCGAGAACCGGCGCCTGCTGGTTGACCTGCTCGGACCGCTCGGGTTCGAGCTCCGCGAAGCCGCGAACGGCCGCGAAGCGATCGACGAGCACAACCGGTGGGCGCCCGACGTGATCCTGATCGACGTCCGAATGCCGGTCGTCGACGGGTACGAGGCGACGCGCCGGATACGCGACGCAGAGCGTTCGTCGGATCCCTCGCGCCACAGTGCGATCATCGCGTTGTCGGCGAGCGTGTTCGATCACGATCGCGCGACGATCCTCGAGGCGGGCTGCGACGAGTTCCTGCCAAAGCCGGTCGTCGCCGTCGATCTGCTCGCCGCGCTCGCAACGCACGCCGGAGTGAAGTTCCGGTACGCCGCGAACGACGAGCCGGGAGCATCGGAGCACGACGCGTCCGTGTTGTCGCTTGCGAGGCTTGCGGAAGTGCCGGCGCCGCTGCGCGCCGAGCTCGAGCAGGCGCTGCAGGACGGCGACGTCCAGCGCGCAACCGTCGCGGTCGGCGCGATTCGTGCGCACGACGAAGCGCTGGCGGACGCGCTGCTCGACGTGGTGCGCACCTACCGGTTCGACGAGGTGCTCGCGCTGCTCGAGCGGGCGGACGAACAGTAGAAACGCTCCGGGGAATCAGACGGCCGCGGTGCCGTTTCCGACCTCGTCCGGGAACCCCGACGATACGCGGTTCCGCCCAGCAGCCTTTGCAGCGTAGAGGGCGCGATCCGCGTTCTTCAGAAGCGCGTCGAGATCCTGGTCTCCGCCGGCGAAGCTCGCAAGACCGATGCTGACGGTGAGCGACACCCGTTTGCCGTCGAGCAGCAGCCCAGTCGATTCGACGACCGCTCGCAGCCGTTCGGCGGCAACGAGCGCCTGCGCGGTATTCGTGCTCGGCATCACCACGAGAAACTCCTCGCCGCCGACGCGTCCGATCAGGTCCTGCGCCCGCAACAGATCGGCAATGGACGCGACGACCTGGCGCAACGCGTCGTCGCCGGCCGAGTGGCCGAACGTGTCGTTGATCATCTTGAAGTTGTCGACGTCGAGCATCGCAAGCGTCATCGGCTGGCCTTTTCTGCGGGACATCGAGAGCTCGCGTCGCGCGAGATCTTCGATGGTGCGCCGGTTGAAGAGCTCGGTGAGCGGGTCGAGTGTGGCAAAGCGGACGAGGTCGCGAGTGAACGACTCGGTGCACATCAGCAGAAAGCCGAACGACAGCAGAAACACGGACATGAAGAGCACGAGAAACGCAATTTGCTCGACCGGCGTGCTCTCGAACAGCTTTGTCGCGCGAGACGGGCTCGACGGCGATCCCGCGAACAGCGTTCGGGCAGCGAGCGTGGCGCTGGCGATCAGAAACCCCATGCCGGTGAGCCACGCGGCGCGCAGCGTGGGATTTCCACCCCGTCGCATCAGGACCCACGCGCACCTGCCGAGCTGGTACGCGCCGAACGCCGAGATGATGACGACCCGCGCGGTGAAGTCGGGCGCGATGGCGCCGAAGTACACAAACAGAAGGAACACGGCGGCTGGCGACCAGTAGATCGCGACGAGCGGTGCGGGGACGCGAAAGAAATCTCGGATCGCATGTTCGAACTGCGTCACAGAGAGCGACAGGATCGTATTCGCCGCGACGATCGAGACCACATCCGGGATGTGGCCCCTCGAGGCGAGCATGATCCATCCGATGGCCTGGAGCGCGCTTGCGAGGCCCCATCGAACGGCGCTCCGCCGGACGTGGGACGGATACGTCTTCGACGTGACGAGCACTCCCGCCGAGATGACGGTGAGGCTGGCCGCTATCGCGACGACGACGGTTCGCAGATCGAATTCCATGTTGGGGGCCGGGCTGAAGGGGAACGCAAGAGTCTGCGGCGCGATCGTGCGATTTGCAAGGCGGATTGAATTTGCGATGCGTGCGCGCGCCTGTGTTTGGGGCAACCGGTTGCCGCGTGTCCGAATCGTGCGGTATAGCTCACCTACGCCGAGATCAGCGCGATTCGAG
Source organism: Blastocatellia bacterium (assembly GCA_044224215.1). Classification (GTDB taxonomy): domain Bacteria; phylum Acidobacteriota; class Blastocatellia; order UBA7656; family JADIYM01; genus DAOMFM01. Next base: position 8,042 of record JBGAKX010000030.1, on the reverse strand, counting down.
GAGCCGCCAATGAGCGACGCCACGAGGAACCCCGAGACGGGAAGAGGATTCCCGTCGACGCGATACTCATTGCTCACGGAGGTCCGCAGCAGCGACGCGGCCATCCGCGAGCGGGCGCTCGACGTGCTCGTGCGAATCTACTGGCGACCCGTCTACAAGTATCTGCGGCTGAAGTGGAACCTCAGCCCCGAAGACGCCGAGGACCTGACGCAGGAGTTCTTCGCGTCGGCGCTCGCCCGGGATGTGTTCGCGTCCTACGATTCGTCCAAGGCACGGTTCCGGACGTTTCTGCGGCTCTGCGTCGACCGGTTCGCGGCGAACGAGCGTCGTGCCGAGACCCGGCTCAAGCGGGGCGGGAGCGTCGCGCATGTGTCGCTCGACTTCGAGAACGCCGAGTCCGAGCTCCACCTGGCGGCCGATGCCGCGGACCCCGACGAGTTCTTTCGGCGCGAATGGGTGCGGTCGATGTTCGGGCTTGCGGTCGACGAGCTTCGCCGGCGCGCGGACGCGGCGGGCAAGCAGACGCAGTTCACGATCTTCGAGCGGTATGATCTCGCGGACGACGACAAGCCGACGTACGGGGCGCTGGCGGCCGAGTTCGGCGTTCCTGCGACGCAGGTCACGAACTACCTGGCGGCGATGCGGAGGGAGTTCCGAGGGCTCGTGCTCGAGCGGCTGCGAGAGGTATCGGCAAGCCACGAGGAGTTCCGCGCGGAGGCGCGTGAACTGCTCGGCGTGGATCCGGGATGACGTACCTCTCCGACAGGGCGTTGGGACGGTTGCGCGACGCTGCCGAGTGGCCGGATCTTGCGGGAACGCGTTACGAAGCGATCGACATGGCCGGTCAGGGCGGCATGGCGACCGTGTTTCGCGTGCGCGATACGGTGCTCGATCGCGAGTGCGCGATGAAGGTGCTGCGGTTGCCCGAGGCCGATCCCGATCTGGCCGAGCGGCTGCGGCGCGAGGCGCGGATCCTCGCCGCGCTCGAGCACCCCGGAATTGTTCCGGTCCACGACTTTGGCGAACTGCCGGACGGCCGCGCGTTTTACGTGATGAAGCTCGTGAAGGGACGCCGGCTCGACGAAGTGGTTGCGGCGGGGGCGGAACGCACCGACCGGCTGCGGATCTTTGAGCGGATCTGCGAATCGGTTGCGTTCGCGCATGCCCACGGCGTGATCCATCGCGACCTGAAGCCCGCGAACATCATGGTCGGCGCGTACGGTGAGGTCCTGGTTCTGGACTGGGGTGTCGCCCGGGTGCTCGGCGCGGCCGAGGCGCCTCGGACAAACGGGCGCGGCGCCCCGGTGGACGGGGCGAACGGCGTCGCCGGTACGAACGATGGAACGGTGATCGGCACACCGGGCTATATGGCCCCCGAGCAGGCGAGCGGACGAATCGGCGACGTCGGCCCGCGCGCGGATGTGTTCGCGCTCGGTGCGATCCTCGCGTTTCTGCTCACCGGTGACGCGCCGGCTGAACAGGGTGCGGCCGATGATCCGCATGCGGAGTCTCGCGCGGATGTGCCGCGCGCGCTTGCGGCCGTGTGCGCCAAGGCGACGGCCGCGTCGCCGGACGATCGATACACGGACGTGGATGCGCTCGCGAGCGAGGTTGGCCGCTACCTCGGAGGCCAGGCCGTTTCGGCGTATCGCGAGCCTCTTGCCGACCGCATCGTGCGTCTTGGGCGAAAGCACAAGACCGCAATCCTCCTTGTCGTTGCCTACCTGCTGCTCCGCGTGATCCTGATCTTGTTTGAAGGCCGCTAAAGGAATCGCACGGCGCGGTGAACATGTCTTCCGAGGGCGATAAGCGCCTGAATACGAAGTGAGGTGAAAACATGGGCAAACCTGTATTTGGACTGCTGCTTGGCGGAATTCTCGGCATCTTTGACGGGCTGTCGGCGTTGGTATCGGCGCCGGAGGTCGCGCCACAGATCGTTGGCATCGTGATCGGCTCCACCTTCAAGGGTCTTGTCGCCGGCATCCTGATCGGATGGTTTGCCAGGAAGGTGAACTCGCTGCCGCTTGGCATCGTGTTTGGCCTGGCGGTCGGACTGCTGCTCGCGTTCATCATCGCGGCAATGCCGAATCAAGAGGGCGGTCACTACTGGTGGCAGATCATGCTGCCGGGCAGCGTTCTGGGACTGATCGTCGGGTACGCGACGCAGAAGTACGGCGGGCCGGCGCAGCCACATGCAGCGTGAGCCCCGACGACAAGGAGGACGCTATGTCACGGATGATTCATTTCGAAATTCCTTCGGACGACCCAGGAAAGGCGGCCGAGTTCTATGGAAACGTCTTTGGCTGGTCGTTCCACAAGTGGGATGGCCCGATGGACTACTGGCTGATCACGACGGGCAAGGATGACGAGCCGGGGATCAACGGGGGGCTCGGGCGCCGGACCGAGCCCGGCGGGATGGTGAACACGATCGGGGTTGCTTCGATCGACACGAGCCTCGAGGCGATCGCGCGCGCGGGGGGAAAGATCACCGTTCCAAAGAAGGCGGTGCCCGGCGTGGGCTGGCTTGCGTATTGCGTCGATCTCGACGGCAACACGTTCGGGGTGATGCAGGCGGACGAGTCGGCCGCCTGACGGCGAACGCAGAGCCGATCCCGTCAGGGATCGGGGGAGCCTTACGCTGTACGCGCCGAACGGGCGCAGGCCTCAGCCCGCGAAGCGGGCGACTCCGCCGTTAGCCCACGGTGGAGCGAGCAAAGCGAGCTGAACCGTGGGTGGCCGTCACAATGCTCGACCGAGCCTGCGTCAGCAGGCGGCTCGCGCGCAGTGAGCCGCCCGCCAAGGGCGGGCTCGAACGCCCTTGCTCCGTGTCCCCGGGTTCGCTCGCGCGTGCGCGCTCGCTTCACCCGGGGCTAGTTGCGGAGACGCCGGCTCCGCCGGCTCCTGAACATCCGAGCCACAGAACCGATCGCGGTAGCGATCAGGTTGGCTGTTGCGTCGACCAACCCGATCGCTACCGCGATCGGCTCTGCGGCGTGAATCGTGCAGCGCAAATCCAGTATGCTGTCGCCTCGAGGACTCGGTGAGCAACGACCAACTCTCAACGGCCGTCGGAATCCTCGCGGCGATGATCACACCCGCCGTGCTCATCTCGGCGTGCGGCACGCTGATACTGTCGACGTCGAACCGCCTTGCACGCGTCAACGACCGGGTGCGCAAGCTCGCCGACGGCCTCGAAGCCCTCGCCGTTCCCGGCGCCAGCGTGCGACTGCTCGAGGACCGGCGCGAGGCGCACTACCAGCAGCTGCGGCTTCTGATGCGGCGCGCCCGGATCCTGCAGCGTGCGCTCAACACGCTCTACCTCGGCGTGTCGTGCTTTGTCGCGACGAGCATCGCGATCGGAATCCTCGGATTTGCGCGAACCGGCGCGAGCTGGGTTCCCGTCCTGCTCGGGATTGTTGGCGCCGGGCTGCTCATGGTGGTAAGCGTTCTTCTGATCGTCGAAACCCAGGTCGCTCACCGGACGATGGCCATCGAGTTGAACTTTCTTGCGCGTCTTGGCGGTGAGCTGAAGACACTCGTTACCGAGGAGGCGGAGTAGCGTCATGAAGACGGACCTTTCCACGGAGATGCGCGACGGCGTCGAGGTCGTCGTTCTGCGGTCGGATGACGCAATGGCGGAGGTCGTTCCCGCGTACGGGAACAACTGCTGGCTGTTTCGCGTCGCGGGCGAGGACGTGCTCGAGAAGCTCGCGTGGGCGACGTTCCGCGCAAAGCCGACGAGCTACGGCATCCCGATCCTGTTTCCGTTCCCGAACCGGATCCGCGACCAGAAGTTCACGTGGCGCGGTCGCGACGTCGCGGTCGACGTGCCGCAGCATGGCTGGCTGAGGGCGCGTCCGTGGAAGCAGGTCGACGCCGGCTCGGACGATTCTGCGTCGTGGGTGACGGCGCGGTTCGACGCCGCGGACTGGCCCGGCGAGATCCTCAACCAGTGGCCGTGGCCGTTTGCGGTCGAGGTGACGTGGCGGCTCTCGGGCGCGACGCTCGAGATGTTGACGCACGTCGAGAACACGGGCGACGAGACGATGCCGTACGGATTCGGCATCCACCCGTATTTCCACAAACCCCTGAATGCAACGGTGACCGTTCCGGCGCTCAGGCGGTGGCGGCTTGCGTCGAACTTCCCGACGGGCGAGACCGAGGCAGTTCAGGGCGTCTACGACCTGCGCGACAACGCCGACGTGTCTCAGCTTTCGCTCGACGACATCTACACCGAGCTCAGGGCCGAGGAGGGCACGGTGAACTGCACGCTGGTCGATCGCGACGCCGGCGCGACGACGACCATCGCGTTCACGCGCGACGAGTTTCCCGACGTGGTCGTCTACACGCCCCCAAAGCGCGACGCGATCTGTGTCGAACCGAACACGTGTCCGACGGATGCGTTCAATCTCGAGGCGCGTGGAATCGCCGCGAACGTGCGCGTGCTCGAGCCGCGAGCCTCCGAGCGGTTCACGATCCGGATCGAACGAACGTCAGGCGGTCCGACAGCAGGAAGTTGAGCGATCCGCACAGTGCGATCGTCATGCAGTTTGCGACCAGGACCGGCAGACCGATGCCGACGACGAGCACCGGCATCAGGATCAGGTTCGCGGCGATCGACACCATTGCCGACGTCACGTGGAACCACAGGAACATCCGTCGCACGGCGCCGTCGCCGTCCACGCGATCGACCCACGTCCAGCGCAGGTGCCACAGGAAGTTGTGGAGCACCGAGACCTCGATGGCGACGACCGTCGCCAGGAGGTAGTGCACGCCGAGCTTCTTGAAGAGCAGCATCAGGACCACGAGCTGTATCGTGATGCCGATCGAACCGACGATGTTGAAGCGGACAAACCGCGGAGTGCGCATACGCCGAAACGCTCAGCAGCTTTCGTTCCATGGTGTAAATCGCTGATTTTGTTGAGGTTGCAGATTTCGGAGAAAAGCGCCGAGTGCAACAGCCGGGCCACATGTGCACGTCATGGATGGCGGCCGCAATTGACACCGCTCTCGCCTGACGGGTAAAAACACGCCGCATGCATGGACTCGAAGAGATCGAACTGATCCCAACCTCGCGCTGGCAGCGCCTGATGGGCAAGCAGCCGCCCGAGAACGTCTTTCGCCAGGTCAACAACCTGATCGCCACGAGTCCGATCTTTCAGATCTACCACGACGGCATCCTCGCCATTCTGCGCAGCCACGGGCTGACGCTCGCCGGCAGCCGCGACGACCTGATCAAGATCTATGTGACGGTGCTCAGACACTACGGCGCGAGCGGCGAGCTGACCGAACGGCACGCGGACGAAGTCGACCGTCTCGGCGAGCTCATGGGCTTCTCGAAAGAGCTCATGAACGAGATCGATACGCGCGAGCTGGCACGGCTCAAGTCGTCCGCACGGTGACTCCGCCGGTTACTTCCCCGTAAATACTTCCCTTCCAAGAATTACAAGCGGTTTACCTCCTTTCACATCGCACACCCGCGGTCCGTCGTTTCATGTGAGTAGTTAACCGAGAGTGGTCTTCGGCGCCCGACTCGGCTCCCGCACCCCCAGGCTGCCAGCCGTAGGACGGTGCGCTCGGACCACCCGTGCTCTCCACGATCGACTGCAGCCCTTCGCGCGCGAAGGCTCGGACAGGTGCGCGCAAACGGGCGGACGGGAGGGTGTCTCATGCGCACTCGATGGCCGGTCGTTCTCTTGCTCGCCGTACTTCCGTCACTTCTCGCTGCAACCCCGGCGCGGTCCGGAACGGGGGGAGCGGTGAAATTCGACACGTCGGTCCTCTTCGACGGACAGACGGCGCGCGAGCGCTTCGACGAGTACGAGCGGTTTCTCGAAGGGGACCCGCAACGATTCGCGGCCGAGCTCGAGACGCTGCGGCGCCTCGAGCGTTCGGACGTCGTGTACGTCGTCCGGATTGGGAAATTCGCGGACAAGGACGTCGAGGGGAGCCTGACGTCGGACGGCGAGCGGATCTACATCAACGTGTCGAACACCGGAGGCGTCTATGGCGAGGTCGCCTCGCTGAACTCCCGGTTCGCGCACGAGTTCGAGCACGCGCGGCAGTTCAACGACGGGGAGGTCGCGTTTTTGCTCGATCCGCGCTCGCACGAGTGGCGGCCGCTGATTACGAGTTACGACATCGGCGACGAGATAAAGGCTTGGAAGAGCCAGTTGAACGCGTCGCTCGGTTGCGATCATTGGTTCGTGTCGTCACGCGGGCGCAAACCGACGCTGCTCCACCTGTTCGCGCAGGCCTCGACCGATGAAGAGCGTGCGCAACTCCTCGTTCAGCACGGATACAGGAACCGAAGGAACCTGCTCGAGGTGAACAACGTGTTTTCGGACGCGCTCGGTTATGCGGTCGGGCAGTTGCTCAGGCCGTCGGAGACTCGAAACTTCTTCGGGCGGGTGTGGGCGTTGAGCCATAATTCGAGATCGTGATGGCGCCTGGCGCGTCACGACTCGTCGATGCCCGACGCCAAACTCCTATGGGTCCCCGTTGCGGTGCTTCTGGCCTACGCGTTCAAGGCGTCGACCGGGTTTGGCTCGGCCATCGTGCTGGTGGCGCTCGCGTCGCAGATCGTCGGGCCGGTCCGGGCGGTGATACTCGTCGGCCTGCTCGACGTGGTTGGCGGGCTGCAGCTGCTGAGGATCGACACGACGCGTGACTCGAGGCGGATGTGGGTTCCGCTGGCGGCGGCGATGGTTGCCGGCGCGGTCGCGGGCGGACTGCTGCTGTCGGTCATCCCCGTCGATTCGTACAGCCGCGTGCTGGGCTGGGCGGTGATCGCGGCCGGCGTGTGGATGGTCTTCGCAGGGGGCCCGCGCGACGGCGACGGCGGCGAGGAGGAGCTGCTCGGCAGTGCGAGTGCGACCGATATCGCGGTGTGCACGGTCGCCGGCGTGTGTGGCGGCCTGACCGGGTTGAGCGGACCTCCGGTGATCGTGCATTTTGGCCGCAAGCTGGCCAAGGCTGGATTTCGTCGGATCCTGACCCGGATCTTCCTGGCCGAAGGGATCGCGCGGACGGGCGCCTATGCCGCGACGGGCATGATCGAGATGCCAGTCGTGTGGCTCGCGCTCGCGTCGGTCCCGGCGGCGCTCGTCGGCACGCTGATCGGCAACCGGGTGTTCCACGGCATCCCGCAGCGCTGGTTCTCGCGGCTCGTCGGGGCCGCGATCGTGGTGTCGGGAATTCGCCTCGTCGTGTGAGGCGGCACGGTGTCGTTACTCGAGCTGAAGCGATTACGTCCAGTCGCCGTTCGGATCGCTCGCGTGCGACGTCAGCGCCTCGTATTCGAGGTCTTCGATCCGTATCGCATCGGCGGCCAGCGCACCGTTGACAGCGCCGAGATACGCTCGCGCGCTCGCGTGCACGATGTCGCAGTCGACCGCGCCCGAGATCCGCAACTGGCCGTCGAACTCCACGCGGAGAAACACCGCGGCGTCTGCGTCGCGCCCCCGTGCGACGGACTTCGCAGTGTACGAGACGATCGCCCCGCTCTTGTGCGTGACGCGGTCGATCGCGTTGTAGACGGCGTGGACGGGACCGTTGCCGGTCGCGGTCTCGGTGCGCGGTCCGCTCGGTCCCCTGAGGGTCACCAGCGCGGTCGCGACGCCGGAGGTTCCGGCGCTCGCCTGAAGCCCAAGCAGCTCGAAAACGGGCGTGCCTGGGCGTCCGGCGAGCGCCGGCTCGACAAACGAAGCGTCAGCGGCGATGGCGCTTCGGTCGACGAGGTCTCGAAAAAATTCGTGCTCCTGCTCGATCTCTGCCAACGACATAGTCACTACCTGTCCAAGTAATTGGCGAGGAGTATTGTCGCTTCCCAGGATAAAGTACAATTTATAGTTATTATCGTTACATAAAATTGATTTATGGAATTCGGCCAACTGAGAGTCTTCGCAACGGTCGCCGAGAACCGCAGCTTTTCGCGCGCGGCCGAGGCGTTGCTGCGCACTCAGCCCGCGGTGAGCATCGCAATACGACGTCTGGAGGAAGAGGTCGGCGAGCCGTTGTTCGACCGCTCGGCAAAGCCGCTG
>JBGAKX010000029.1:0-40054 GCA_044224215.1 Blastocatellia bacterium | reverse complement strand
GGCACCTTGGCAGGGACCCCGAACTGCGCTACACGCCGTCGGGAACGCCTGTTTGCGATTTCTCGATCGCTACGTCCGAGCGGAAGGGCAAGCGCGACGGCGGCGAGGGCGAGGAGACCACCACGTGGTTCCGGGTCTCGATGTGGGGCCGGCAGGCCGAGGTTGCAAACCAGTACCTGCAGAAGGGCAAGCAGGTCTATGTCGAGGGCCGGCTCAGTCAGCGCGAGTGGACCGACCGCGATGGAAACAAGCGCGTCAGTCTCGAGGTCCATGGTTCGGACCTGCAGTTCATCGGCTCGCGCGGCGATGAAATGGCCGCGGGCGCGGGCGGCAGGTCTTCAGGCTCGTCATCGCGCGGCTCCGAATCCGGCGGCGGCGGCGAGCCGATCGTCGACGACGACATTCCGTTCTAGACGTCCGAACGGGACACGTGACGAGCGACGCAGGTGGGCACTCTGACCCGCCTGCGCCGCACGATTCCCCGGCGTCGAGCTCGCCTAGCGCTCCGATTCGAGCGCGGTCCGAATCGCGACGGCTGCGGCTTCGCCGAATGCAGGCGCTACGGGCACAAACGGCGCCTGGCATTGTGTCGTCGCGGGGTGCAACGCCTCGATCACGACGATCTCGTCATTGTCGATGCTCAACGGCTGCGCCGCTGCGTCGACGATCACGCGCACTTCGGCCGGCTCGGCGAGCGTGGACGACAGATTGACGAGCCACGCTGCCGCGGCGCGATCCGCGGCGACGACGACAAGACGGCTCTCTTTTGGAAGGTCGAGTAACCGCTCGGTCGATGGTCGATCAGCGAGCACCTGAAGATCGATGGCGACGGATCCTGGCGGCACTTCGCCCGCCGTTGCCTCGACGCCGTATGAGGGCCGAACCCACAGGTCGACGCTCGTGGCGTCGCCTGCACTCGTGACGGCGCGGACGATCGTGTCCGTACCGGCGACACGTTGGAGCGCCGCGACAACCGGCCCGATTCGAAAATCGTGGCTCACGAGAACGGCGACCCTCGGACGCGTCGGTGACCGGTCCTCGCACTCGGCGAGAATCTCTTCAACCTCTCTCGAGATCGCCGATGCGTCGAGCCCCGCGGCGAGCGCGCGCTCCACGGCCGCCGTCAGGATGCTCCGGACACTGCCTGGCGCCGCTGCGTCGGCGAACCCACGATCGTCGAGCGATGGAACAGAGCCAACCTGGCCGCGCGGCGTCACGACGGCCCCCTTTCCCGGTGTGCTGCGAATGAGCCCGTCGCGCTGCAACTGCTGGTAGGCCCGGTTAACCGTGTTCAGATTCAATCCGACATCGGCCGCAACCGCGCGCATGGGCGGAAGATACTCGCCTTCGCGAAAACGTCCCGTCTGGATGAGGAACCTGAACTGGTCAACGAGTTGCCGGTACGCAGGCAATCCGCTGTCCCTGCGAAGCACGATTCCTGTCGGGTCTGCGTTCATGTGCGAACATTATCGGATTCGGTTATCCTTTGTCTATATTTACTAGTTTACTACTACTATAGATTTATACAAAAAAATGACCGGCCGACAAGGTAGGCGGCCGGTCAGTGCGCTGGTTTCGCGAGCGAAAATGTCTAGTGGTCGCCTTCCTCGTCGATCTCGAGCGGCCACCCGTCGCCGATGAACTCGAGATGGACACGTGGTATCCGGTCTGCGCCCGTTCTGACCCGGCGGACGACCGCGGTTGTCGAGAATTCGGTCTGCGGCGAGGTCACGCGAAGCACCGTCCCACTTGCGGCCCGGAGCGTCGAATAGCAGGCCGCTCCGTGGCGACTGATGTTCTCGGTGACCGTCATCTCGGAGGAGATGACCGAGCCGTCATCGGCGATCAGCTCGAGCTTTACCATCAGCGCCGCCTGAATGCGGTTTTCGCGCCGCTTTTCCTCGGGCTTCTCGGGTTCACCCGTCTTGATTGTCGATCCGTATGTTCGTGACGGATCGTGAAGCCAGCTCGCCGGAGGGTTCTTTCCAATGAATGCCACGCCGATCGCAGTTCCCTTCTCGGCCTTCTTGGTCCAGCGCACGAGCGCATAGACCCGATACAACTCCTCGGAGTGGTCAAATTGCCGCAGCCTCCACGGAAGTGGAAGGCTCAAATGAAGAATGCGCCCCGTCTCGATCGGATGCTCGAGAACAAAGGACGCACCAACCTGGGTAACGTCAATGATATGTGCGAGTTCGGCCCATTCCTCGGTCTCCGATTCACGGCATCGCACGCGAACCGGTATATGGAGCTCCAGCCGCCCGCGCTTGCGCAGATCTCCCGCCCCTTCACTCATCTGATCCTCCTGGACCGTCCGATACAACTCGGGAGATGGCAAAGGCAATTTTGAGGCCACGTGCAGCGTCGGACAATCAGTCCGGGCAGCGCGGCTAGCGTCTCGTAACCAACTGAAAACAGGCTACTTTCGACAACCCAGCGAGTTCGTGTTTCCGATCGCGTTACATCGAGGCGAACAAAGTGACAAACTTTGTCACACACGATGTCCCGCGTATTGGCAGTTTCCGCCCCAACTACAGGTCAATACGCCTCGCCGAAACGATGTTCGGAAGGGACGCGAGTGCCGCCAAACGGTCGTCGTCTATGGGATCGTCGATCTGGATGAGCGCCATCGCTTCGCCTCCGGCGCTCTTCCTTCCAAGATAGAATCGGCTGATGTTGATCCCGGCATTACCCAGAAGTGTCGCAATTTTTCCGATCACTCCGGGAACGTCGAGATTCGACACCAGCACCATGTGTCCGTCGGCCACTGCCTCGAGGTCGAAGCCGTCCACGCGGACGATGCGACCATCGGTCTTCCCAAAGAGCGCACCGACGATCTCGTGCGACCCTTCGTCCGATGTCGCGCGAACGACGATCTGGTTTGCATAGTCCCTGGGCTGGCGGTCGGTCGACTGGCGTACCCGGATCCCCCGCTCTTCCGCAACGACCGACGCGTTCACCGGGTTCATCCGTTCCACCACGGGCGAGAGAATGCCGGTGAGGATCGCCTGACTGATCGGCGTGACGTCGTACGCCGCAACATCGCCCGAGTAGTCAAATTCGACATCGGTCAGGTTTCTTCCGAACGCCTGTCCCGTAAATAGTCCCAGCTTCTCGCCGAGCAAGAGGTACGGCCGCAGCTCAGCAAGCTGCTCTGCATTCAACGACGCAAAATTGACGGCGCCGCGGATCGTGCCGCGCTGCAGGTACTCCACCATCTGATCGGCGATCAGCGTCGCGACCCCTGCCTGGGCCTCCTCGGTCGACGCGCCAAGGTGCGGCGTCGCGACCACCTGCTCGAGCTTCAATAGCGGATTGTCGGCCGCCACGGGCTCCTGCTCAAAGACATCGAGCGCAGCGCCCGCAACCTTGCCCGAAACGATCGCATCGTAGAGCGCCGCTTCGTCCACAAGCCCGCCGCGCGCGCAGTTCACGACCCGCACGCCCTGCTTCATCGCCGCAAATGCGTCCTTGCCGATGATCCCGCGTGTCTCAGCCGTAAGTGGCGTGTGCACTGTCACGAAGTCCGCCCGCGCAAAGATCTCTGCAAGCGCGACGAGCTCGACACCCATCTTTGCCGCCGCCTCGTGCGACAGGTACGGATCGTATGCGAGTACGTGCATCCCCAGACCCTTCGCGCGATTCGCCACTACGCTCCCGATCTTTCCGACACCGACGATTCCAAGCGTCTTGTTGTTGAGCTCCACACCGGTGAACTTCGTCTTCTCCCACTTGCCAGCCTTCGTGGTGGCCGACGCCGCCGGAATCTTGCGCGCCAGCGCCATGACGAGCGCAATGGCGTGCTCGGCGGTCGTCACCGTGTTGCCCGCAGCGGCATTCATGACCACGATTCCGCGACGCGTTGCCGCCGGAACGTCGATGTTGTCCACACCCGTGCCGGCGCGGCCGATGACCTTCAGGCGGGTTCCCGCTTCGATGACCTCGGCGGTGACCTTTGTCTTGGATCGCACGACCAGGCCCTCGTAGTCGCCGATCACGTCGATCAACGCTGCCGGCGTAAGATCATTGTTCACATCAACTTCGACGCCTTCAGCAGCCCGGAACACATCGACGCCGACCGCGTCCAGGTTATCGCACACCAGCACACGCATGAGACCTCTCCCCCTTGAAAATGGACGCGAAACTCTACGACCCGTCCGGAGGCTTGTCAACGAAACAGCCTCACCAGGTGCGTTCGTCGATCGACACTTGATGCGTCGCTTCAGTCGATGAAGAGTTCGACGGTCGCGCGGGTTCCCCCTGCGGGGGTTATCGGACTCTCGATCTCGAGGTGTCCCCGGAGTTCCGCGACACGCCGTTCGACGATCGCAAGCCCCAGACCCGTTCCGCGCTGCTTGGTCGTAAAGAACGGCTCGCGGATCTTCACCCGCAACGACTCCGGGACTCCCGGTCCCGTGTCCGCCACGTCAAGCCGCACGACATCAGGAGCGCATACGACGTCGATCGTCACACGACCCCGGACCGGCGTTGCCTGTATGGCATTCAGCCCGAGGTTGACCAGCACTTCGCGCATCGCGGATCCGGACGCGCCGCCGATCGTCCGATCGCCTTCGATCGACAGCGCGAGCTCGACGCCCGACGCGTCCGCATCCGCCTGCAGGAGCCTCGCGACCGCGCGCGTCAACTCGGCGACCGACACTTCCGTCGCCTCGCCGATCGCGGGCCGCGAGAAGCTGAGCAGCTGTGTCACGGTTCCGCTCAGACGATCGACTTCGCCGACGATCAGGCGAAGGTCCTGCGACCTCGGGCCGTCTTTCTCCTCCTCGCGCATGACCTGAACGATGGACTTGATGGCGCTGAGCGGATTCTTCACCTCGTGCGCCACCGTTGCCGCCATCTGTCCCAGTGCGGCGAGCCGCTCCTTCTTCATGAGCTCGCGCTCGAGCCGCACCTTCTCTTCCACGAGCCGGCAGTTCTCGATCGCGATCGCGACCTGGCCGGAGAGGACGCCAAGAACCGCCTCCTTCTTTGCGTCCAGTGAGTCGCCGTCCGTCGAGATCAGCATGAGTCCGATCAGGTCGTCGTCACGCCACAAACCCCAGGCGGAGCGCACGTCGAGCGCCCACACGAGCGGATCGTCCTGAAGAACGTCGAGCCGCTCGCGCTCCATCGCCGTCCAGACAGCCGCAATCCTGATGTCCGAATCGGGTGTGTCCAATTTTGCATCGTCCGACAGAACCAGTCGAACGGCGTCGACGCCGAGCGCGCGTCGTACGATCGACTCGATGTATGGCAACAGTGCGCGCAGCTCGTTGAAGCTGTGCGACTCGGTCGAGACCTGCTCGACGAGCTCGCGGTAGTGACCGATCTCGGTGTCGAACAATTGCCGGACGCCGGCGTCCAGCGCGCGGCGTGCCGGCCAGGCCACCAGAAAGATGACGACGACGCCGATCGTCTCGATGACTCCTGGCTTCACCCCGTATTGCAGCACCAGAAACTGGTCGAACGTCCTGACGACGTACAGATAAATGATCATCACGATGCCTGCCAGAACGGCGTAGAGCAGGCTGCGCTGAATGACGAGTTTGTACAGGTTGTAGCGGAAGATGTAGTACGCGACGATCGTCGTGGGAACGATTGACGCGAGCTGAACGAGGACTTCGAGCCACGGACCGATGCCGGGGAGCAGCCGCAGACCGCCGGGGAACACGGCAAGGTAGGTTACGCCGATGACCGCGAGCGATACCGCGAGCCGGTCAAAGAACGCCCGTTCGCGCGGATCCGTGAAGTACCGCTTGAGGAAGACGTCGACGACGGCCGACTGGAACAGAACGGCGACGTGCCAGATCGAGAACAGCGAGAGCCAGATCCCCATCTGATTGACGGGGTTTGTGTAGACCGGGCCCCACAGCCGCGACACGGCGACCGGCATCACGACGAGCGGGAGGTACCCAACGGCAACGACGAACGTGACCGTGCGCCGCGTGATGCGCTTGTAGTCGTCCCTCCACCCGAGAAACGACACGTGCGCGCCCGCGAGCGTCGCCGGCAGGAACGCGAGACTCGCAAAGGCGACCGAGTCGGCGCCTCTGAGAAGCGACGCGCCAGGCGGCACGTTCAGGATCCGGAACAGCGCGGCAAACAGGCTTCCGACGTGCCAGATACCAAGCGTCAGACCGAGCGCCACGAACGACGGCTCGGGTCCCCAACGATCTTCGCGACGCGCGATCAGCCACGTGATGTACAGGTGAAGTGTCGCGCCCGTCGCGAACCCCACGAGCATTACGATTTCGAGAGCGTTCATGGGTCGTCGAAACTATACCAAACCACGATGCGCCGAACGGCGTTCATGCCGGGCATCCCGTGGCATAGTAACTCGTTTGTTTTCAACGACGTTCATCAGCGAAATCTTACTGGAACCACACGCCGCTCTGGCCGTTAACGTGCTGTATATTGTATACGCCTTATGGGATATGCAGACGTCTACCAGGCGCAGGTGGCCGTGAAGCCATCGCTCAACGTCGAGGCGGCGAGTGATCACGAACTGGTCGCTGCCGCTCGCGACGGCGATGAGATCGCGTTTCAGGAAGTCGTGCGGCGCTATCGTACGCCGATCACGAATTTCGTGTACCGCATGCTGAACGACTATGAACTTGCGATCGATCTCGCGCAGGAGACGTTCGTTCGCGTGTACACGTCGATCGGCCGATACGAGGCAAACTTCAGCTTTTCGACGTATATCTACCGCATCGCGTCGAATCTCGCGATCACCGAGATACGAAAGCGCAAGCGGCGCCGCGTGGTGTCGCTCTTCAGCGTGTTTGCCGGAGACGACGGCCAGCCGGTCGAGATGGATCCTCCCGACCAGCGGCAGCTGCCGGAGGACGCGATGCTCGAGCGCGAACGAAAGGTGGCTGTCAACAAGGCAATCGCCTCGCTGCCGGAGAAGTACCGGACGGCGCTCGTGCTGCGCGACATCGAGGATCATTCGTACGAAGAGATCGCCTCGATTCTGAAACTTTCCGAGGGCACGGTGAAATCGCGCATCAACCGTGCCCGCAATCTCCTCAGGGAAAAACTCGGGCACCTGATGCCCGGGGCGCCGGCCAGTTGACCTCCGGCGCCGTTCACAGGTTCTTGCATATGACGTGTTCAAAGCATCAGCGAATCATCGACGACATCGGCGATCTCGACCGGCTTCCACCGGAATCGGCACGGCACTTGGACGCGTGTCGCACGTGTTCCGAATTTGCCCGCAGCCTCGTGGCGTTGCGCGCACTCCTCAACGAACAGGGTCGCGTGACTGCGCCGTCGGACTTTGACGCGCGGCTCGCCCGGCGAATTCGCGACGTGCGCACACCCGCCGCGCCGGCGGGCGTCCTCGAGTGGTTTGCGGTGCCGCAGCGCATGTTGGCCGGTGCAGCCGCCTTTGCTCTCGTCGCGGCGGGAGCATTCGTCGTCGCAACGTACCAGGCTGGATCGCACGTTCAAGACTCGGGCCAGGTCGCCACCAATCGGTCGGTTCCACCGCGTGAGCCGCTCGTTGAGCAGCCTGCCGTCGCCACGATCGATCCGACACCCGACCTGCCCGGTGTTACCGGCACGTCGCACAACAACACCTTGTCACATCCGGTGTTGTCTCGTCCTGGAAATCGCCGCCTGCAAGGCGTGTCGCGCAACACCGGCCAAGACGAGGCGATGATCTTAGTGCAGGACAGCGCGGGAGCGCGGATCGTCAACGTGCCGCGAGTCCTCGTCGGAGCGGAGCGAATCGTCCCGGTCCCGGAATCCGACGCGTCGGTCGCGTCGCTCGACGACCGAATGGCCTTCTGATGCCGTTGCGTAGAACAGCCGGTATTGTCGCTCGCGTGCGCGTGTCGCGCGCTGCGATTCTGTTCGTGATGTGTCTCGCAATCGCACGTCCGGTTAGCGCCGGAACGCAGGCGCGACTCAAGCAACCCGATGCCTGGTTTCTCACGGTTAGCCACCGTATCGACCTCGCCCAGCGCGCACCGGACGCATTCCCACAAACAGGCCAGCCAGGCCGAAAGCTGATCAACCTTACGTCCGGCATCCTCGTCGATTCGGATGGCCACGTTGTGACGCGCCTTGTGAACCTCGATCCGACGCTCGCGCAGCAGGACCTCAAGGTGACGACGTCGACCGGGAAGATCCTTACCGCGTCATTCGTTGGTCTCGACGGCCCGACGGGGTTGGCTGTCCTGAGCGTCCCCGAACTTCGAGGCCGTGCAGGAGCGCAGGAGGGCGCGCAACCGTCGCCCATCGACGGAACGGACGTCCACGTCGTATCGCCCTACTATCCGGTCAGGCAGATCTCGGTCCCCATCGAGCGCGTCGCGCTCTACCCCGAGCTCAGGATAGTCGATGCGACGATCGTCGGCGCCTCGACGCCCGCGGCGCTCAAGCGTACCGGGGTCCTCTCCGCAATCGAGTCCCGACAGTTGTCGACGACGGACGACCTCAGCACCGTCGAGTCGACGGACGGCAAGCTCGTCGGGCTCGTCAGGTACCTGTCGCCTGGACGTGGCGACGTGCTGTCGCTGGGTTTTGTTCGCGACGTCGTCGCACCGCGTGTCATCAAGGCTGGAGGAAGTGTTCAGGCCGGCTGGCTCGGCGCGGTCGGAATGTCGCTGCGCGAGGTTCCCGCCGACCGCAGGCCCGCGTGGGCCGCTGCGGACGGCGTCCTGATCGAGATGATCTCTGCCAAGGGCCCGGCGGACTCTGCGGGCCTTCAGCTGAACGATCTCGTCCTGAGCATCGACGGCATCCCCGTCCGGTCGACGTCCGAGCTCGCCACGATCGTGACGGCGACACCCGCCGGCACGCGAATCGAGGTGGAGGTGCTGCGTGACGGAGCGTCTGCGACGGTCACGCCTGTGCTCGGCGGAAAACCCCTTGCGATCGGCGCGGGCCTGATCGCGCCCCCGTCCGACGTGCGATATGCCGAGCTCCGCAAACTGTCTCTGCAGAATCAGCTTGCGCGCTCAAAGGACGAGGCGGCCCGAGCGCGAATCACGGAACAGATCGCGCAGGTCGACCGCGAGATCGACCTGATGCGGTCGGCTTCGCGCGCGCCGGCTGGTACCGGCGTGCCCGTATCCGCCAACGGGATCGGTTCGCTCGGAATCACGGTGCGCACGGCGCCTTCCCAGGTCGCCGAACACTCGGGCGTCAAGGCAGGTCTGTTCGTCGACGACGTCGTCGCCGGCGGAAAGGCCGATGCCGCTGGATTGCGCGCCACCGACATCATCGTCCAGGTAGGCGGCATCAAGGTTGCTGATCCGGCGTCCTTCGACGGCGCGGTGCGCGCTGCGGCCGCGTCCGGGGCGGCCTTTGTCGACATCGCGATCGTTCGCGACAGGCAACCGTCATCGGTTCGCGTCCAGCTGGCCGCGCCCGCGAAGAAGCCCTGAGCCCGCCCGCCGCTACTCCTGTTCGCGAATCACGTTGTCGGTGTACGCCTGAACGAGCTGCTCCAACACGGCGAGTTCCTGGACGAGCATCAGTCCACGCTCGGTATCTCCCACCGTCCGCCGCTTGTCGTATCGACGGATCTCCTGAATCGTCGGGATGATGTCGGCACCGGTCGAAATCGCCGCGGCGACGCTCTCGAAATGTGAGTGCTGCGCAAGGTAGATCCGGCCCGCCTTGAGCACGAGCGTGTACCCGCGGTCACCATACGCCTCCGAGAACGCACCGTCGATCGTCACCGCCGCGCCTTCCGTCTTCACGGGCGACTCGCCCTTCTCGACCTTTACCGGCACGTGGCCGTTCACGATCAGCCCGAGCTCCCGGTTGACGCCGAAATCCTCGAATACGCGCTCGCAGAACGCTCGCGTATGGATCAGGGCGAAATACGGATTCTTGGTCTCCTTGTGCGTCGTCTTGTCCGCGACGAAGTACGTCTCGAACGTCGCCATTCGGTCTTTTCCAAACAACGGTGACAACGGCCCGGTCCACAGGTACCACAGCAGATCGAGATCGCGCGGCGCACGCGTGCGAACGGCGCGGTGCACCGCGCGGTTCAGCGCGTCGAAGAGCGCCTTTCCCTTATACGACTCGCCGCCGACCTTCATCTCGAGGAAGTTGCCTTCCTCGTCGACAGGAACGCATCCGTGGAAGATCAGCACATTGTCGCGCTCCAGGTACGTCGAACCGTGTCCGGCGACGTACTGCATCTGCTGCCACAGGATCGGGCTTGCCATGAACGACTCGCGCAGCACTGCAAGGCATTCTTCCTCGCCTTCCGACAGCACGTACGGGTCGTTCCAGTCGATCGTAGGAAACGCCGTATCGAGCAGCGGATAGGTCCCCCCGTCGATCGTCACCGTGCCGGCATTTGGATCGATCCGGTGGAGCAGCGTCCGATGCTCCATGTCGTATTCCGGGTTGCGCTCGACCGCCTGGCCCTCCAGCTTGAACTGGATGATGGCCATTGCCTTCTGCATTCGCGCGACGTGAAGCGGTTCGCGGTTGCCGACGCCTCGCGCGCCGAACCGCTCTGCCGGATCCGATCCGTAGGCCTCGCGCGCGAGCTTGTCGATCGGCGCTAAAGGAATCCCCGTAGCCCTCCTCGAGCTGGTCGATGCGTTGATACCGCAGCGACAGTCTGAGGACGGTCGCTTATGTACACGTCGCTGCCAAGACACGCACCGAGCCACGTGACGTCGTGGTTGCCCCAGGTAATCGAAACCCGCGGCTGACGATGATGTAGTCGATGACCCTGTCAATGCGCGGACCCCGGTCGCCGAGATCGCCCGCCACGATCAGCTCATAGATCAAGAGGTTGCGGATTGCGGGACGCCAGACGCACGAGCTCGAGGTCCTTGCGGTGCGAGACGAATCCGTCCAGGAGCGCATTCACGTACGACTCGCCCCCGCTCGAGCTCGGCCTCGAAGAGCAGTTCGACGAACAGACCCGGAACGCAGGCGGGAACACGCGCTCGACGTCCTTCAGGCTGTAGCGCCACGCCAGCGCCCGGATCAAGTCGACCTGGCATCGCAGGGTCTTTCGGAAGTACTGCCTGCGGGTTGCCTCGTCGGAAAGACGAGGCGCGAGCGACGCTGCCATCTCCCGCGGGTAATAGATGAACTCGAGCAGTTCGTGCCGCTCGGCGTCGTTGAGCTTTTCGCCAAACACCTCGTCGACAAGCGGACGCAGCGTTCCCGACGCGTTGTTGATGATGTGCTTCAGCTTCTTGTGCTCGCCGTGCACGTCGCTCACGACGTGAATCGTTCCCTTGGGAAGCGTCAGGACGGCGCGCACGTGCGCAATCCGCGCAACGACTGCGTCCATGGTTGGATAGCGCTTTGCGAGCGACCGCAGGAAGACGAGGTTCCGCTCGTCCGGACCGTCGGGAAGCGACCGTGCAACACCCGTCGTGTCAACGTTCACGATGAACTCTCCTGTGCGTGGGGGGACGTGAATGCGCTACGGAAGAAATGCAGCGGTGAGCGAGCGAACGTCATCGCCTCGGTAGCCTTCGACGATCACAACGCGACTGCCCGACCGCTCGATTCGAACAGTTCCGATATCCGTCTTCCAGTCGATGGCGGATACGTTGTACTGAGTCGCGGGCGTCAAACCGTATCTCAACTCGATCCGCCGCGCATACGCCTCAAAGAACTCCTGCGCGTCGCCCGTGCTGTCCCATACCGACGCCTGCAGCAGGGTGAAATTCTCGCCCTTGGCATCTGAATAGAACCCATACCGGTCGCCACCCCAGCCCGCGGCCGCCTTTGACGACACCTTCTCGTCGAGCACGTCCCGGAGAATCAGGTAGTAGCCAAACTCGCCGTTGACGTCCGAGTCGACGCGATGCCACCCGGGTCCCAGACGTCGCGAGACGTCCGTGATCGCAACTGGCGCCGGACGATCTCCCGAGAGGTACTTGTCAGGATGGATCACCTGCTCCGTCGAGACAGGCAACGAGCGATATGCGTCGTCCACCCGTGTCCATGACCCCGAGCGCAGCAGCGCCTGCACGAATCCTGCGCCGTACACGTACGGGAACTGGAGATTCTGCTTCAGAACCTCGGGTGCGCCGGCGTACGCCGGGTGCTCGGCATCCGCCGTCGAGGCGCCGGCCCTGAGAATCTCGGTAAGCGAGACCGGGATCCGCGACAGGTCATACGGCGCGCCGCGCTGATCCAGCGAGTACTCGATCATGAGGGCCGTCGCGTCGCCTTCGACGAGCGCACGCGCCGCGAGCTCTGCGTCGCTGTCGCCGTCGGGCCAGTCCTCGAATCGCTTCAGGTCATAGTGCTGATCCGTGAGCGCGTGCGTGAGCTCGTGCGCCATGATCGCACGCTGTTCGTCGATCGGAATCCAGTCGGCGAGATAGAAGAACCTCGTCCGTGGATCGTAGAAGCCCGCGATCTGCTCGGTCAGAAGCGACACGGCTTCGCGCTCGAGCGAGAACCCCGCGTCCACGAGCCCGAGAAACTCGAGCATTCGGCTCGTCGTCCGCATCTTGGCCGGTGTCGTGTGCTCGGCCATGTCGTGAAGCACCATCGCTCGGATGTCGTCCCTCGACTTGAGACCACTCGGGACGGCGCGCAGGATACGAAGCTCTCTCAGCCGGGAAACATCCGAAAGCACTCGATCCGCGGTGACGTCGCTGGGCCCGGGCGTGGACGCGACCGGCCGGTCGGCCGTCGCCGCTGGCGCCGCCGATGGCGCCTGCCCCGCAGCGCCGACGGTTACGAACACCATGGCGACGAGGGCTGTCGTCGCCAAACGAGCGTGCTTTGACAGACCAAATACGCTCCGTGTAGGGTTCGCCATCGACCAATGATGGGTGACGGTGCCATGCACTGTCAACGGCCACACTTCCCGACCTCGCCCGGACATTCGCCTGTGACCACCGATCGTCATCCACAACAGATCGACTCGCCGTGGTTCGAGACCTCGATTCGCGTCCGGTACGCCGAGACCGACAAGATGGGCGTCGTCTATTACGCCAACTACTTTGTGTGGTTCGAAATCGGCCGCACCGATCTGTGCCGGCAGTGCGGTTTCGTCTATCGCGACATGGAGCTCGTCGACAACGCGTACCTGATGGTCGTCGACGCGACGTGCAGCTACAAGCGTCCCGCGCGATACGACGACGACCTGGTGATCCGGACGCGCGTTGCGAGATTCGCGAAACGAACGGTCCGGTTCGATTACGAGATCGTCGATGCGGCAAGCCGCGAGCTCCTCGCACAGGGAACGACCGCGCACGTCGTCACGACGAGCGACGGACGCCCCCGCAGCTTTCCCGAACGACAGGCACTCCTCGTGACGGCGCGCTTGAACCCGTAACCATCGGCTGTTACGCTATTTATGGTGTGGTCGTATCCGTCGAGCAAGGAGCCAGGCTGCCGTGATTCGCAATCTCATCTGTACCGTCGTCTTCGTTGGACTCTGCGCAGGAATTTCGACCGCCCAGTTGTCGTGGGACAAGCGGCCGACCGGCATTCCAATTGCGAATCCGACTGCGATCCAGGGATCGCAGGACGACGTGCTCAAGCAGGTCAAGCTGCTCATCGACCGCAATCACATTGCGCTTGCGAGCGATACGCGCGACGAGGACCGCGGAATCGAGGTCATGGTCACCGAACCGCTCGTCTTTGCGCGCGGTATCGTCGCGACCTCGCAGGTCGGCCACTTTGCAAAGGTCGACGGCCGGCTCTCGACGAATCTCATCCAGGGTCGCGTGACCATTCGAATCGAGATCACACCCTCGAGCCCGACCACGTCGCTCGTCGGCGTGTCGACCAAGTTCGAGGGACTCGTGCAGAGCGCCGGACAGACGTGGACGACGTTCCCGTCGCGCGGCCATCTCGAAGACCGAATCCTCAAGCACCTCGTCATGGGTGTCACGGGACAGGCGTTCGATGACGTCAAGGCCGACGACATGATTCTCGATCCGAACACGGACGGCGCGACGCCGTAGCGCGCTCAACTCCGTCGATCGATCAGATAGAGGCTTCCGCGTTCGCCGCGCAGCTTGAGGTAGCTCTTCACCTCTGCCGCGGTCTGCGAAATCTGGGCCGGATGATCGTATCCGCCGTTCTGCACGCACACCACGGCAAGCGTGATTCCGATCAGCGGAACGAACAGCTCGTTTCCCTGCCGGTCGCGGGCGTTGATTCCGCGACGCTTGCGGTCTTCCGGCGAATAGTAACGATCGATCTCCGCGTCGAAACGCTCGACGATTCGCTGCGAGATCGCCTCGGCGCGTTCGGGTGTCGTGACGACGACAAAATCGTCGCCTCCGACGTGACCGACAAAATCGAGATCCGGATCACCCTCTTCCGCAACGACCGCCGTCAGTAGCTCGGCCGTGTACCCCAG
Organism: Blastocatellia bacterium; assembly: GCA_044224215.1. Lineage (GTDB taxonomy): Bacteria > Acidobacteriota > Blastocatellia > UBA7656 > JADIYM01 > DAOMFM01. The sequence continues at coordinate 25,731 of JBGAKX010000029.1, read as the reverse complement.
CACCGCGTCGCCCGCGGTGAATCCGTACTGGTCGTTGAACGTCTTGAAATTGTTCAGGTCCGCGTAGATGACCGCGAACGACAGTCCGCCCTTCAGGTTCGCCCTCAGCACCTGCTCGATCTGCATGTTGCCCGGGAGCCCCGTCAGCGGGTTCGCCTGCAGCTCGCGCCACTGTCTGCGCAGGTGGCTCTCGATGCGCGCCTTCAGCTCGGACAGCTTGAAGGGCTTGACGATGTAGTCGTCCGCGCCGGCAGCGAGTCCGCTGATGACGTCCTCCTCACGATCCCGGGCCGTCAGCATCACGACCGTCATGTGGCACGTCAGCGGATTTCGCCTCAGTTTCAGGCAGACCTCGTGGCCGCTCATCCCGGGCATCATCAGATCGAGCAGGACGAGTCGGAAGTCGCCGGTCCGCGCGAGCCGCAGCGCTTCCTCGCCGCAGTCGGCCTCGGCCGTCTCGTACGTCTTCCCGAGCGCCGTGCGCAACAGCAGACGGACTGGCGGTTCATCGTCAACTATCAGGATCTTGTCGGGCATTTGATGGCGCTCCGGCGCCTGTGAGGGCGGACGGCGGGATTATAACAGGTCGACTGCGTCACCTTCGCTCAAAGACGAGCACGTTCCCCTTTCGAAAGAACTCGCCGCGCGTCAGCTGCATCCCGAGCGACTTGACGTTCGTCAGACCAAGCTCGGTGAACATCGCCGCAAGGTCGATCTCGTGGTCGAAGTGCATGGGATGGGCCTTTGTCGGTCCAAAGGCGGCGGTCACGATCAGTCTGCCGCCTGGCGCGAGCCTGCCGACGAGCGCCTCGATGACCGGTTCGGGCCGCGCGAGATGCTCAAAGACGTCGAGCGAGATGATCGTGTCGAATTCACCCTCGACGTCGTCGAGAGAGCTCGAGAACTGGACGGGAATCCAGTCGCGCTCCGCCCGCCAGCGGGCGAATGCCTTCGTCCGGCCTTCGACGTCGACGTAGACGGTTTCATGGCCCGTGCGCGCGAGCTCGAGCGCGAGATCCCCGATGCCGGCTCCGAAGTCGAGCACGCGCCCCCGCGCAAGCGAGGCGATGTCGTTCATGAAGGAGATGTGCTTGTACGCGAGGTGAAACTGCGACAGGTCGTACAGGTAGTACTCCGAGTTCTCTTCGTACCAGCGGCCGACCGCAGCGTCGCCCGTCGGCCGGCTCTCGTTCCAGTTGTGCGTCAGGATTCCCGTCGCCGTGACGAGAAGCTCGGCGGCCTCCTCGCGGGGCACGAGCGTGAACGCAGTGAGGTCGTCGAGCGTCTGCTCGACGTTTCGGGAGTGCCACGCATCGGCTCGCCGTGTGAGCAGCAGCCCGCCAACGGCAAAGACGACCGGTCCGGCGAACGCGAGCACGTACGCGGGCGGGCCCGCGGCGGCGGCGATCGAGGCGACCACCGCGGTCACGCCGATTCCCAGAATCGCGCCGACCGACTGCGCCCAACCGCTCGACGACACAACGTTCGCCACGATCGCGATCGAGAGCGCGGCCGCAAGCGTTCCCGGCGTGGCAAGACGCTCAACCGAAACCGCCGCGATCACGAGAAGGTCCGCGACGAGCAGCGGAATCGGTGCGAAGACGAGATCCGACGCATCCCGCGTTCGGCGTACGATCGCCCGCACTGCCACGATCGCCGTGACGCTGACCAGAACGCTCAGCACCCACGCGGCCCACGCCCGCTCACCGAGTCGGATCGGCGCCGTCCCCAGAATCAGAAGCGCTGCGACGATCAACCGCGCACGGATGCTCCACGTGTAGCGCTTGCGGTCTTCGACCGAAAGACGCAGGTACAGCACGAGATACGTGACGCCATACACGGCGCCTGCGGCGCACACCGCGGAGATCAGCGCGCCGCGAATTGTCAGCACTTCAAGGGACGCGACGATTCCGACCGAAAGGCACACGACGCCCACGAGCGCCACCACGAGCGCGACCATCCAGTGCGTGCGCGCAAACGCCCTCTGCTCAGCGTAGTTCAGCGGCAGGCACCTCCACCGTGACGAGACGCGAAATGGCGAACAGAATCCCCATCAGCGCCCACGCAAGTTCCATCGGTTCGCCGTCGCCCCAGTTGAAGTGTACGAGCGAACTGGCGATGAATCCGACCCACGCGCCCCACGCGCCGAGGGCTGCCGCGGTCACGCGCCAGTCGAGCTCGGCAGCGTCGGTCCGCACCAGCTTTCGAACCAGCCGGGCGCCGGCGACAAAGAATGCGACCACGAACCACAGCCACCCGAGGAGGGCGGGCACCCCGCGGTCGACGGCGATCTGCATCGGCGTCGAATGGAAGTGTCCCGGTGGAAGCTTGCCGCCCTCGAAGAGGTTCAGGTCGCCGGCCTTCTCCTTTGCCGCGTCCGGACCGATGCCGAAGATCGGGTGCGCGGCGAGAATCGGGAGCGCCTCGCGCCACACCGTCAATCGCCAGGCCGTGCTGTCGTCGGTCGGCGAGAAGAAATCGATCGACCGCCCTCGGAGCATCACCAAGGCGCCGAGCGAGACAACGACGATCGCGGCCAGCACACCGGCCACAACCGCCTTCCTGCCCGCGCCGTGTACGACGAGCATGCAGACGATCGCGAGCCCAAACGAAGCGATCGGCGCGCGCGTCTGTGTCTGAATCAGCGCGCCGGCAACCGCCAGGCCGAGGACGGCCATCGCGATCGCCACTCGCCTGTCGCGACCAATCCCCACGATCACCCACGCCGAGATGACCGACGCGATCAACTGAAGCACCTCGGCGTACGTTGACGGATGGCTGAAGAACCCGCGCGACCTGAAGTCCCGGCCTGGGGCCACGTCGATCCCGAGCCGCTCCGGCCCGATGCCGTCGCGACGTACGCGGTTGCGCCGGTACGACGTCTCGAGCTCGTATTCGCCGCGGGTGAACTTGATCGTGGTGAGGTCCTTCTTCTTCCCGACGTCGAACGCCGAATTCAGGTCCTCGATCGTTCGGACCGGCTTGCCGTCGACCGCGACGATCGTGTCGTTCTGCTGGAGCCCCCACTTTGACAGTGCGTCCGTGCGCACGGCGACGATCTTCAACCCCGATCCCTGGTATCGCTGGTAGTACGTGAGCGCGAGGTTCCCGACGACCGAGATCGAGAGCACGAGCGTCAGCGCCCACGCCACCCGCCGCGACGGAATGTTGGACGCGAACAGGTACATCGCAAAGAAGAGCGACACGCCTCGCAGCCTGTCGGCGCTGAACGCGGGATCGAGACTCGTCGCAACCGACAGGACCGTCCAGCCGAGAAACAGCGCGAGCGGAAGATCCACCGCCGTCCGTGCAAACAGCAGACGCCGCGATGCGACCATACGGGCGATCCACAGGACGCAACCGGCGATGAACGCCGCCTGAGTCGCGGCGATGGAATGCGGCGCCGCGAACACGAACAGAAACAGACACCCAACGCAGCACCGTTCGAGGATTCGAGCGACTCGGCCGCCGCTAACAGCTTCGTTTGCTGATACTTCGGGAACTGAAGCGTCTGGGCCGAGGGCGGGGTGCGAGTGCATACGAGTCACGAACGACCGGCATTCTACACCATGAAGTGATGATGCGCGGGCGATCCGCCTCGTCCGTTTGGCTAGCGGGGCTTTGTCGGCGCAGGTGGCGGCGACGCGGGTTTCTGCTCGGTCTTGGCGTCCGCCGGCGGCTGCGCAGGTTCGGACGGCTTCGGCTTTGCCGCCTCGCCTTCAGCAGGCTTGGTAGGCACCGCAGCGGGCTCGGTACCTCCGGCCACCGCGGGCTTTGCTGGATCTGTGACGGGCTTGCCGTCCGGATCGTTTGCGGGCGCCGGTGTCTCGGCCGGCTTAGCAGCCATCGGATCGACGTCGGTCGCCGTTGTCGTCGATGCATCCGGCACCGCGGGCGGCGGCACGGCTGGCGTCACCTGAGGTGGCGCCGATGGCACCGCCGCGCCTGCAGCGCGTGCCTCGTCGCCGATCGCACGCGCAAGACCCTCGATTTCGCGGGCTCGCGACGCCATGGCGCGGTCACGGTCGGGCTCGAGCTCGAAATTCTGCAGTTCTCTGTCCCACTGCTGGAGCTGAAGTATCCGCCCGCGCAGCACGCTGTCGGTGGGGAGCGATTCGAGCCTCGCGCGAGCATCCGCGACGGCGACGCGCGCCTCGGAGATCTGCGCTCCGACCTCTGTGGACATGTCGGACTGGCGAGACAGTGCAAGGTATCCGATGATCGACAACGCAACGGCCGACACGACCGCAATGGCCGTGACAAACGGCCACATCGGCCGCGCAGGATACACCCGGTCGGGGGTGCCTGTCGGCATCACGACGTCTGCCGGCGCCGACCCGGCGGGCGTCTGGATCTGCACCTCTGTAAACCGAGGCGTGCCAAGAGGTTGTGCGCGCTTGGGCCGGACGACCGTGTCCGGTTCTGCGTCCTCGACGGAGTCGTTACCAGTGATGACTGCCACAAGCTGCTGGCCGTCAAACGGACAAAGAGAAATATCCTCGCGAAACTCGCGCCCGCACACCGGACATGCTGTCATCGACCCCTGTACCCCCCAGCAGCTCACGAAGTCACATGAACTCGGTCATGTTGTACTTCTTGATTTTACTGTAGAGCCGGGGACGGTAAATGCCAAGCGCATTCGCCGCCGCCTGCTTGTTGCCGCGCGTGCGCTTCAGTGCCTGGTAGATGGTCGCGCGCTCGATCTCCTCGAGCGTGAGCCCGGCCGGCGGCACAAAACCGTTCGCTTTCGATGCATCCGACCCGTTGCCACCGATGTGAGTTGCGACTGGCTCCACAATCGGTCGCTCTCGCCGCGATGACGACTCCGTCGCGCGAACGACCATGCGCGCCACCTGGTCGGCATCGATGGGGTGGAGGAGAAAGCAGAACGCACCCTCGACAACCGCATCGAGCGCGCGGTCGCGTGTGGCCGTGTCGGCGAGTATGACGACTTCGACCGTGCCGCTCGTGCGCGCCGCGCGCGCGACGTCCTCCGAATAACTCGCGCCTTCGGCGATGTTTACGACGCACGCGTCGACGCTTCCATTTCCGATGCGTTCGATGGCTCGCTCAGCAGCGCACCGCTCAATCTCGTATCCTGCCCCGAGCGCACGGGAAATCCCGTCCGCACTCGTGTCGTCGATTCCTACAAACGCTACCCTTTTTGTCTCGCTCACAACGCCTCCCTGTCCAGCCACCCTGGCAATGTTGCGCTTCCGCCGACTTCCGGAGCGCTAGTGATCGTCCCGATCGAGCGACAGTCCGACGGACTGCGCGAATGTCGCAAAGTCAGGTCTCAGGCTCCTCCACCCGCTCGCGAGGCCCGTGACCCGGTCGGATTTTGTTCTGGCAAGCACGCGGTCGAACTGGCGCGCGGCCCGCACGACGACCTGCCCCGCGCCGCGCAGTGCCGGGTCGTCGCCAAGCGCCGCCGACGCCGCGGCATACTGGCGAACCGCCGACTCAAGCACGCCCAGCGACACATAGGCCTCGATCTCATCCGAGGTATACCCCCCGCCTGAAATCTGTATGTCTCCGCTCCTGAGCGACTGGACGTCGAGCGCAGCGTCGTACCCATCCCTGAGCGTCGCGACACGCTCCTCTATCCCGTACCAGTCGACGCCAGCCTGTTGAGGCGGCGCGGACTGCGTGTTCGCCGGGTCCGGTCCGGTGGGCTGACCGTCGAGATCGACGTCCCGGCGGATCTCCACGCCGAAGATGTATCCGACGGGAACCTCGGCGTCCTTCCCCTTGGACAGCAGCACCGCGGCCGTGCCGATCCCTGCGCCGACCCCCGCGCCGATGGCAGTGCTGCCGGCAATCGCGCCGATGCCCGCGCCCGCGCCGGCGCCGCCGCCAATGAAGATGACATTTCGCTTTGTCGACCCGGAGCCCCGGACCGTGCCCTCGTTTTCGTCGAGCCGCTTGCGCTCGGCCGGATCCGTGCTCGTAAGTTCGCCGACGATTGGTACTTCAGTGCCGTCGGGAAACACGAGCAGATCGAACGACACGGCAATCGTGCCCGACTTGCTCGGCCGGTGGGCGGGCTGTGCATCCGTCACGTGTCCCTCGACGATCGTTCCGGCAGGAACGATGACGTCGCGACCGTTCGAGACGGCCGCCGTGACCGTTGCGCTGAACTTGTCACCGGCCAGCGACGATTCGCTGCTGAGCGCGTGGTTCATTCGAACCGTGAGCACCGTGCCGGCCTTGAGCGTGCCATTGCCCTGGGCAAAAGCCTGTCCTGAAAGCACGCATACGACGGCGCACATCGTTACAACCTTGTGGATAAACTGCTGCATTCGGTTCACCGGAAATCTCTCCATTGCATTTTGCGCAGAGGTTCCTTGCGACAAGCAGGGCAAACGTCGTGCCGACGCCTGCCGAGCAGGTCGACGCACTGATGTAACGCATTTAGTTTTATACACTTACACACGCTGCATCCCGCAAGACGCCGATGGAATTCGGTGGTTCGATGCTTCTGGGTGCCAATTTTGTACGCCCTCCATACACGAATTGGGACGTTCTTGCCGCATTCCATGAACGGACTCCGTGCCGACATGCTCGCTGTTTGACACAAGTTACGAGCCGAGGCTATAGTCCGGTTCTTATGGCAAGAGACCGATCGACCGCCTCGCGGTGGCGAAGCACCACGATCATTGCCGTTCGGCGTGACGATCGCGTCGCGGTTGCCGGGGACGGGCAGGTGACGATGGGCGACACCATCATGAAAGCCGGAGCCCGAAAGGTCCGCCGCCTCTACAACGACCGCATCATCGCCGGGTTTGCCGGTTCGACGGCCGACGCATTCGCGCTTTTTGCGCGGTTCGAGTCAAAGCTCGAGCAGTACCACGGACAACTGCAGCGGGCCGCGGTCGAGATGAGCAAGGAGTGGCGCACCGACAAGTACCTTCGAAACCTCGAGGCGCTCCTGATCGTCGCCGACGAGCGCACGTCCCTCGTGCTTTCCGGGAACGGCGACGTCATTGAGCCTGACGACGGGCTCGTCGCGATCGGCTCGGGTGGTCCGTATGCGCTGTCGGCGGCACGTGCGCTCATGCGCCACACGCAGCTCGACGCCCGCACGATCGCCGAGGAATCGCTGCGAATAGCCGGGACGGTCTGCATCTATACGAACGAGAACGTCGTCGTCGAAGAGCTGTAAATCGATTATGGTCATATACTTAGGGGGCGCCACCGACAAGGAGCCCGAGATTCGTCTCGACGAGCTCTCGCCGCGGCAGATCGTCGCGGAGCTCGACAAGCACGTCGTCGGTCAGGCCGCAGCGAAGCGCGCCGTTGCCGTTGCGCTCAGGAATCGCATCCGTCGCCAGAAGTTGCCGCCAGACCTGGCGCAGGACGTGATGCCAAAGAACATCATCATGATAGGCACCACGGGTGTCGGTAAGACCGAGATCGCCCGCCGGCTTGCGCGCCTGTCGTCGTCGCCGTTTCTGAAGGTTGAAGCCTCCAAGTTCACCGAAGTCGGCTATGTGGGCCGGGACGTCGAGTCGATGATCCGCGACCTGATCGAAATCTCGATCGACCTGGTCCGCGAGGAGCGTCTTTCGGAGATCGCCGACAAGGCCGAGCTCAATGCCGAGGAGCGTCTGCTCGACCTGCTGCTTCCCCCGTCGCGGCAGACGGCTGGCGGCGATATCGACGATGACGACGACGAAGAGACGTCGTCGCTCGAACAGTTTCAGCGCACGCGCGAGAAGCTGCGGCAGCAACTCCGGGAAGGCCGGCTCGACAGTCGAATGGTCGAAATCGAAGTCACCGAGCGGGGCGCGCCCGGCCACTTCGAGATCTTCACGCCGCAAGGCATCGAAGAGATGGACATCAACCTGAAGGACGTCTTTCCGAACCTGTTCGGCGGAAAGGCGAAGGTCCGCAAGCTCCCGGTCAACGAAGCGCTCGAGTACCTGATCCAGGAAGAGGAAACAAAGCTCATCGACATGGACCAGGTGGCGCGCGTGGCCATCGAGCGCGCCGAGTCCTCAGGGATCATCTTCCTCGACGAAATCGACAAGATTGCGGGACGCGAATCCGGCCACGGTCCGGACGTCTCTCGCGAGGGCGTGCAGCGCGACATTCTGCCGATTGTCGAAGGGACGACGATCAACACGCGCTACGGGATGATGCGGACGGACCACATCCTGTTCATCGCGGCGGGCGCGTTTCATGTCAGCAAGCCGTCTGACCTGATTCCGGAGCTCCAGGGCAGGTTTCCGATTCGCGTCGAGCTGAACCCGCTGACCGTCGAAGACTTCAAGCGCATCCTCGTCGAGCCGAAGAACTCGCTCGTTCGGCAGTACGTCGCGCTGCTCGAAACCGAAGGCATCAAGCTCGACGTCACGCCGGACGCGGTCGACTCGATCGCGCATTTCGCATTCACGGTCAACGAGACCACCGAGGACATTGGAGCGCGGCGCCTGCACACGATCCTCGAGAAGGTGCTGGAAGAGCTCTCGTTCGAGGGTCCGGATCTCGTCGAGAAGGACGTTGTCGTCGATCGTACCTACGTCGAAACCCAGCTCGAAGGAATCGTGAAGGACCAGAACCTCAGTCGCTACATACTTTAGCTCGTGCCCCGACCCATCGATCACTTCCTTCGCGCGTCGGCGCTGCTCGCTGCAGTCGCTGTGGGCGTCCTTTCGGCCGGGTGCGGCAAGGTCGGCCCGCCACTGCCGCCGCTCGGCAAGACGCCCGTTCGGGTCACGCAGCTGGCGGCGACGCAGATCGGCAACGTTGTTCGTCTGACGTGGTCGGCGCCGGCCCTCGACCTGCGTCAGAGCCAGGACTCGGCGATCCGGCGCGCGGACGTGTACCGGTTGAGGCAGGACCGCGACGCGCCGCCGCTCGCCTTTTCGGACGACTTCGAGGCCGCGGCGGATATCGTCGGATTTCTCGACTACGAGACGCTCAAGAAGCAGCTCAAGGCAACGGACAAGCTCACATACGAGGATCGACTCGATCCAAAGCAGTCGGGCTTGCTTCTCAACACCCGGTTTCAGTATGCGGTGCGCTACGTCGATGCCCGCGGCCGTCCGCAGCCATTCTCGAATCTCGTGTCGATCGAGCCCGTTCCGGGCATCGCGCGTCCGCCGACGAACGTGGCGGTCACCGAGCGACAGGACGCCGTCGTGCTCGCGTGGACGGCGCCCGAAGAGAACATCGACGGGTCAAAGCCCGCTCAGGTGATTGGATACAACGTATATCGCGCCAAGCCCGGAGCGGCGCACGTGGGACGGCCGCTGAACGATCGGCTCGTCACCGACACAACGTACACTGACGCGAATTTCCTGTACCTGACGCCGTACACGTATATCGTGCGGAGTGTTTCGCAGGGACCGGACAAGGCGGTCGAGTCCAGCGACAGCCAACCGCTCGAAGTAACGCCGCGCGACACCTTCGCCCCCGCTGCGCCTTCGAATGTCACGGTCGCCTCGGCCGGCGGCGTGGTCAGCGTCTTCTGGCCAACAAATTCCGAATCGGATGTTGCCGGTTACTTTGTCTACCGGGCGGACGGTGAGGCCGACGAAAGCGCCAGGTTCACAAAGCTCACGGAAAAACCGCTGACGCGAACGTCATACAAGGACGATCGCGTGACGAACGGGTCGCGATATTCCTACCGGATCACGGCCGTGGACCGTTACGGTAACGAGAGCGCACCGAGCTCCATCGTCACCGAGATTGCCAGCCCGTGATGTGGCGGAAATGGAGCCCGATTCGTTCCTGAACAAATCGGCCACAGCAATGCCTTCCGAGCATCGGACTGCCTGACAATCGTAACTCTCACTCTTCAATCACCTTACGGGTAATTGAGACGGTTCGGCGCTCGTGGCACGTGCTTTGCCCAATGGAGAGCCATCTCAAGAGTTTCAACCCGTAGAGTTCCAGTGGACATTGTCCGCGCGATCTTGTCGGGTTCTCGGGAGGAGCGGTTCCCCGCAAGCTTCTCCTCCCCGATCTCAAAGCGGCGCCGGGACGGACCCGGCGCCGCTTTCTCCATTTATGGAAGAAGACCGCACATGTTGTCCGTCCGCATTGTTGGCGTCCAACCACGAGTGCTATCGTCAAGGCTGCGCCTTTTATTCACCTGAGGAACTTGGCCTTATCAATGAATCCGACGCATGTGGATCGCGACGCTGGCGGTGCGCTGACGAGCGAGGGTGGTCTGGACCGACTGGGAATCGACGGTTTCAGCTTTGGCGACCTGTTTCAACCGGCGAGGCTGCGTGACCTGACGGACCGGTTCTTTGCCGACGTGGCAGCGGACGACCCCGAGCTCGCCGAGGCATTCGACCGTTACCGGGTATCACCCGACCTGCCGCCGCCGGAAGAATCCGACCTTCTCGTTCGCATCGCCCGGCATCTCGATCGATTCATCGCCGTCATGTTCGGGATCGAGGACGAGAGCGCTGCGATGCGCCGCGAGATCGACGACCTCAAGGTCGTCTTCGAGTTCAAGAAGGTCTTCATCAAGCGTCGCGTCCTCAAGAAGTTCACGCAGGAAAAGCCGCCGTCGACTCCTCCCGACGAAGCTCGTTCCGGTACGGAGCGGATACTCGTCGCGCTCGATGCCGGCGATGATCCGGACGACGAGCGGCAGGTCGCAGCGGCGACGATGCGGCTTCTCGAACTCGAACAGTTGCTCCAGAAGCCGACGGAGCAGACGCCCGACGCCCGGTTGCGAATTCAGGCGCTCGGCAGCGCGATCGGCGTGATGCCATCGGGAGCCGACGACGTCGAGACCGCGATCCTCGACCATGTGCTGGGCGCGATCGCCGCGCACTGTTTCCACGTTTCGCGGACACAGCACGCATATCACGGCTACGACGACTGGGTTTCGTTCCACGGCCCGGAACCCATTGATTACCAAAATCTTGTGCAGATCGAGCGGCCGTTTGCGGACCGCCCCGAGATCGCCACGGGCCCCCAGTCGCACCTCCGACGACGCGACGGGTTCAAGCTGAGCGATCCCCGCATGCCGCTCAAGAACGCGCTCGACGAGATCGACTACTGTATCTACTGCCACGAGCGCGAGAAGGACTCGTGCGCACGCGGCATCCTCGACGCGGACGGCAGGCCAAAGCCGAACCCGCTGGGCATCCCGCTGACGGGATGCCCGCTCGACGAACGCATTTCTGAAATGCATGTGCTCAAGCGCGACGGGTACAACATCGGCTCGCTTGCGATGATCGCGCTCGACAACCCGATGTGCGCAGGCACCGGCCACCGGATCTGCAACGACTGCATGAAGAGCTGCATCTTCCAGAAGCAGTCACCCGTGAACATTCCGCAGATCGAGACGCGTGTCCTGACCGATGTCCTCGAACTGCCGTACGGATTCGAAATCTACGGATTGCTGACGCGGTGGAATCCCCTCAGCATCCGCCGTCCGCACCCGCTGCCATACAACGGCGAAAACGTGCTCATCGTCGGACTCGGCCCCGCCGGCTATACGCTGGCGCACTTCCTCTGCAACGAGGGCTTTGGGATCGTCGGCGTCGACGGGCTCAAGATCGAGCACTTCCCGGCTGCAATGACCGGGGTCGACGGAACCGTTCCGCGCGCGATTCGCGACATCGGCGAGATCGCCACGGAGCTCGACGACCGAGTGCTTGCCGGATTCGGCGGCGTCTCCGAGTACGGCATCACGGTGCGGTGGGACAAGAACTTCCTGACGGTCATTCACCTGACGCTCGCGCGACGCTCGACGATGCGCGTGTACGGCGGTGTTCGCTTCGGTGGAACGCTGCGGATCGAGGACGCGTGGGATCTCGGGTTCGACCACATCGCGATTGCGTCGGGTGCGGGACGACCGACGTTCATTCGAATGCAGAACAACCTGATCCGGGGCGTACGCAAGGCCAGCGATTTCCTCATGGCGTTGCAGCTTACGGGCGCATTCAAGCGGACGGCGCTCGCTAACCTCCAGGTGCGGCTGCCAGCGGTCGTCATCGGCGGCGGATTGACGGCGATCGACACGGCAACCGAGCTGATGTCGTACTACGTCGTCCAGTGCGAGAAGCTTCTCGACCGTGTCGAGTTGCTTGAATCGGAAGGCGACCGCGATGCGCTCGAGCGGTTGATGGCGTCGTACGACGCCGAAGAGCGCGGAATCCTCGACGAGTTCCTCACCCATGGACGCGCACTGCGCGCCGAGCGTGCGCGCGCGGCGGATGCGGGCGAACGCCCGGATTTCGCGACGCTCGTCCGGGCGTGGGGCGGCGTCACCATCGCGTACCGCAAGGCGATGCAGGACTCGCCCGCATACCGTCTCAATCACGAGGAGATCATCAAGGCGCTCGAGGAAGGCATCTACTTTGCCGAGTGCATCGACCCACGCGAAGCGATCCCGGACGAGTTCGGCGCGATTTCTGCGCTGCGCCTGGAGCGGATGACGCGGACCGACGACGGCAAATGGGCCAATTCGGGCGAGTTTCTGACGATTCCGGCCCGGGCCATGTTCATCGCCGCCGGGACGCACCCGAACACGATCTACGAGAAGGAGCATCCGGGTACCTTCGAACGCGACAAGTGGGGCGAGTACTTCTCGGGATTTGCCGCGCGGCGCGGCGACGACGGCACGCTTATGCTCGAGCCCGACCCGAACGGCGTCATGACGTCTTACAGATCCGGCGACCGGTTGATCAGCTTCTACGGCGACAACCACCCCGTTTACGCAGGGAACGTCGTCAAGGCGATGGCCTCGGCAAAGAAGGGCTACCAGCAGGTCGTCGACATCTTCCAGCCCGTGCTGGACGGTCTCGATCCGAATCTGCAGTCCGAGCGCGACGAGGCGCTCGCAGGCCTCTTCGAGCGGCTCGACGACCTGCTCATCGCTCGCGTGGTGCGTGTCGATCGGCTTACACCGACGATCGTCGAAGTCATCGTCCGCGCGCCGCTCGCTGCACGCGAATTCCATCCGGGACAGTTCTACCGGCTGCAGAATTTCGAGCGGTCGAGCCCGCTGCTCGACGGCACGCGGCTGATGATGGAAGGCATCGCGCTGACCGGCGCGTGGGTGGAACGCGAGAGCGGGCTCCTCAGCCTGATCGTGCTCGAGATGGGCGCCAGTTCACGACTGTGCGCTCACTTGCAGCCGGGCGAAGAGGTCATCGTGATGGGTCCGACGGGCACTCCGACCGAGATCCCCACGGGAGAGACGGTGCTGCTCGCCGGCGGCGGTCTGGGCAACGCGGTGCTCTTCTCGATTGCCAGGGCGCTCACCGAGAACGGAAACCGCGTGCTCTACTTCGCGGGCTACAAGAACCCGCGGGACGTCTTCAAGCGCGACGACATCGAGGCGGGAACGGAACAGGTCGTCTGGGCGTCGGATGTGGAACCGCAAATCGTGCCGCGCCGGCCGCAGGACCTCGCGTTCGTCGGAAACATCGTCGCGTGCATGAAGGCATACGCGGACGGCGAACTGAGCCACGCTGCATTCGACCTGAAGCAAGTCGACCGGATCATCGCGATTGGCTCGGACAGGATGATGGCGGCGGTCAAGGCGGCGCGTCACGGCGTGCTTGCGCCGTACCTGCGCGACGGTCACGTCGCGATCGGATCGATCAACTCGACGATGCAATGCATGATGAAGGAGATCTGCGCCCAGTGTCTCCAGAAGCACGTGGATCCCGTCACCGGCAAGGAATCGATCGTCTTTTCGTGCTTCAACCAGGATCAACTGCTGGATGAGGTCGACTTTGGTAACCTCGCGACACGATTGAAGATGAACAGCGTCCAGGAGAAGCTTAGCAACGCGTGGCTTTCGTTCGTACTGGCGCGTGCGTGATCGCGAGTCGGTTCAGTCTGACAAAAGCGTCGTCAGGTAGCTGAAGTTTCCGACGGCGGAGGTGGTCTCGGTATAGACGCCGCCATTGCGGAGCTCGCTTCGGCTGATCGTCGGCGCAAGGGCTCGCGCCGCGTCGCGAATGTCCGGGCGTTCGGCGAGGTCCGCGCTCCCGTCCGTTGCGCGCACGGCACCCGAGAGCGCGACGAGAAGTTCGGCCGCTTCCTGGGGCTCGACCCGCTGGCTCGCGAGGATCGTTGCAGGATGCGCCGCGATATCCGCGTGGAGCGCGCCCGTCGACATCACCGTACCCGCCGCGCGCGCGTCGATGCACCGCACGATCTGGTCGCGCGTGCCGAGCACGAGGTAGCGACCGAGGAACGAAGCAGCACGTCCGTCCTCGTTCGACGATTTCAGAATCTCCACCGACGCATAGGTCTCGCTGGAGATCCTCGAGGACTCGTCGCGCAGATATCGCTCGACGATCGCGAGCAGACCCGCCTGGTCGCGTACTTCGAACACGGCCACGACGGGACCGTCGTCTCCAAGATCCGCGAACGCCACGCCGTCGCCGAGCAGTGGCGACACCGGAACTTCGGGCGTCACACCGTAGCTTCGCCGCGCCTCGATCGCAAACTGTCCGATCGTCACGGCGACCGCTGCGTCCACGCGACTCGAGATTGTCGTGAGCAGCGCCTGCAGGCTCTCACCGGGACGCTCGATCCGAACGACCGTCACGTCGCGGGCGGCGGCGGGAATCACGTCGAGCACCGACTGGTCGGCGGTCTGGGGGCGAATACTCTGCGTCATTGCTTCGTCGACACGCGGTGCAAAGATCGCGAAGTACCGGTCCATCACGCGCCCGCCGGTCACGGTGCCGCTGTATGCCATCGCCTGGATCAGGCCCTCCGAGACGCTGCCCACGAGTCGCGACACCGTCACCATCCGGTCGGCATCGGCCGTGATCGTGCCGGCGATGACGCCGGGGCCTACGCCGACGATCTTTGACACGCCGGCGCGTGAAAAATAGGCAAACACGTCGCCCGAATCCGCGTCGAGCTCGGCTCGCAGCTTCGTCAGAAGAAACGATCCAGCGAGACTCGGCGCACGTTCGGCGCCCGCGTCAAGAACAGTACGGAGCGCATCGAGATCGTTCCCGATCACGACCACGTCGCCGATCGACGTCCAGACCATCTGCCGGCCTTCGGACGGGCCGCGGGCGAGCCGGATCCGTGCGCCGCCGTAATCGCTCTCTTCGACGGCCACCTGTTCGCCGTACGCGCGCCGCGCGAGCATCCGGACGCGCGTCTCCGCCAGTTGATTCGCCGTCGATTCGCTCGTGTGCGTCTTGACGACGAGCGCGAACTTCGGGCGGATGACTATCGTCGCGGCGGATTCGTCGGTTTCGGGCGAGGGTTCGGCGCCGGCCTCCATCCCCGTGAGCACGAGACAGACCTGCGCGCGACCGAGGGCCACGACGTCGTCCGGGCCGAGTCCAAGCCGCCCGAGCACGTCCGTCGCAGAGCCCGCATAATCGAGCTGGCTCGAGAGGCCCAAGGGTCCAGCGAGCGATTTCCACGCCTCCGTGCTCGTGAGCCCCGAGGCAACCCGCGGGACGCTGTCGATCTCAAAGAACGCCAGAGCAGACTCCGGAACATACCTGGCCATGTCGACGCGTTGAGGCGCTCGCATGTACCACCACACGCAGCCGGCAGCCGCTCCCAGCACCAACGCAATCGCGACGACAATGATCTTTCGGGACCGGTTCGACGGCATTGGCCGAAATGCTACCACAGCGTCCCAGGCCCGCTGGTTTGACAGAGTCTGCACGATCGACTATTACCTGCTGTTCGACGACCGCACGAAGGGTGGACAGACATGAGCTACATTCCAATGCCGTTTCGCGAGTTGAAGCCGCTGCCCGAGTNCAGACCTGCGCGCGACCGAGGGCCACGACGTCGTCCGGGCCGAGTCCAAGCCGCCCGAGCACGTCCGTCGCAGAGCCCGCATAATCGAGCTGGCTCGAGAGGCCCAACGGTCCGGCGAGCGACTTCCACGCCTCCGTGCTCGTGAGCCCCGAGGCAACCCGCGGCACGCTGTCGATCTCAAAGAACGCCTGAGCAGACTCCGGAACATACCTGGCCATGTCGACGCGTTGAGGCGCCCGCATGTACCACCACACGCAGCCGGCAGCCGCTCCCAGCACCAACGCAATCGCGACGACAATGATCTTTCGGGACCGGTTCCACGGCATTGGCCGAAATGCTACCACAGCGTCCCGGGCCCGCTGGTTTGACAGATTCTGCACGATCGACTATTACCTGCTGTTCGACGACCGCACGAAGGGTGGACAGACATGAGCTACATTCCAATGCCGTTTCGCGAGTTGAAGCCGCTGCCCGAGGCGGCTGCTGCGTATGACCGCTTTCTCCTCGAGCTCGAGGAGCGGCTCAACGACGACTCGGTGGACCGCAACGAGCTGGTCCGCACGACGCTCTATGAAATGTACTTCGGAACACCTGGCGCGTTCGATCGCATCAACGATGCGTCATTGTCCGCCACGGCACGCTCGATGATCGCGTGCTTTGATCCGCGAAACGTGACGCTCGAGCCCGAGTACTACGCGAACTGCAATCCCGATCTGTACTACCCGCGCAAACCGATCACGTGGCTCTGGCAGATGTTCGACCGCTCGCCGATGGGAATGAATGCCGGTCTCGGCCATCGGTTTCGACGCGTGCTGGCCCCGTACATCTTTGCCAAGGTTGGCAAGAACTTCAAATCGTGGCACTGGGTGGAGTGGTCGTTCGGGTACAACCTCTATTTTGGCGACAACGTCGTGGTGCACCGCCACGTCCTGATCGACGACCGCGGCAAGGTGACGATAGGCGACGACGTGTCGATCTCGGACTATGCCAACATCTATTCGCACTCGCACGACATCGTCGAGATCGACAGTGTCCGCACCGACACGACGGCCATCGGAAACCGCGCACGCGTGACGTACCACGCGACGGTGCTCTCCGGCACGAGCGTCGGCGACGACGCGATGGTCGGCAGTTTTGGCGTCGTGACGCGGCCAATCCCTGATTTCAACGTCGCGACCGGGATTCCAGCGCGACCCGTGAGCATCAAGCCGAACGCGCCCGAGGAGGCCCGCCGGGCCTTCGACGACCGCGAGGAGCGGGTGACGGGCCGAATGCGCGGAGACGCACTGCCGTAACCAGCCACGACCGGCTGCAATCAGAGACATTGACACGGCGGGCACGGAGGCCGAGCGCCACCGTGCCCGCCGTCTGTTCGGTTACTTTGCCGCGGCAGTCGCCTCTCCCGGGACCTCCTTCTTTGGTTTCTTCGGCTTGGCTCCCGGCTTTCGCGGAGGTGTCGCCGATGCGATTCCCATCGCCTTGCCGCTCGCCTTTTCAGCCGCAAGCATGTCCTTCGCGGCCAGATACAGCTCTGTCGACGTGCTTGCGACAGCGTTCCGGTCGGCTGCGCCAGTCTTTGTCAGCTGATCGAGCGCAGTGGCGAACTGCCGCACCGTGGCCAGGGACTGCTCGAGGCTCGGCGCATCGGTCGTCGCGACCGGCGCGGCCCCCGAGGTCGAAACGAACGCGTTCACGTGGCGCGTTGCCGACTCCGAATTACGAACGACTTCGACCGCGTGCTCGCGCGCGAGCTCCGC
The DNA here is from genome assembly GCA_044224215.1 of Blastocatellia bacterium. Lineage (GTDB taxonomy): Bacteria > Acidobacteriota > Blastocatellia > UBA7656 > JADIYM01 > DAOMFM01. The sequence goes on along the minus strand of JBGAKX010000029.1, from coordinate 8,245 downwards.
GTTGTAGCTGCCCTTCGTCTTGGTCAGCCGATTGAGCGCCTTGCAGTGCTCCATCACGGCGACCGTGTAGCCGATCGCGCTCCGGTAGTCGTCCTCGCCGGCGACGGGCCCCTTTGCAACCTTTTTGGGCCCGGAATGAGCGCTCTTCGCCGTTTTCTTTGGCGCGGCAAGCGCTGCCGTTCCGCAAAGCAACGCCGCGAGCGTTGCGACGCACAGTCTGTTCACCCATTTCTGCATATCAGACGAGCTCCTTTTGCTTTGAGTCACACCGGATCGCCTGGTAACGGCCCGGGTTGACCAATCATCGGAGCCGGACTCGGAGAAGTTGCGTCGGTGCGGTATTCTTACCGTCTTTGGCGGCGTTGAACGGACACAATGGGCCTGTTATCCTGCTCGGTCCATTTCATGGGGAGAGAGAACGATCATGAGCACAGAGACTCTTCAGACGTCCGATTACCAGCCGCTCGACGCAGGGTCGGTCCGCGTGGACGTCGAGACGCAGAAGACCTGGTACCGCCTGATCCACCAGGCCCGGCTGGTCGACGATCGCGCGAGAAAGTACCTCAGACAGGCCAAGGGCTGGTCATACCACGCGTCGCACGCTGGCCACGACGGAATCCAGGTGGCACTTGGTCTGGCCTTCCGTCCGAACAGGGACTGGATGTTCCCGTACTACCGCGACATGCTGACGTGTCTCGCGGCCGGCGTCACACCATACGAGCTCATTCTGAACGGTCTCTCAAAGGCTGACGACATTGCGTCGGGCGGCCGCCACATGTCGAACCACTTTGCCAAGATCCCGATTGGCATCTGGAACGTCTCGTCGGCAACCGGAAATCACACGCTCCACGCCGTCGGCATCGCGCGCGCCGCGAAGACCTACGGCGAAGAACGCATCGCGTACTCGAGCCAGGGCGAATCGTCGACATCGGAAGGTTATGTCTACGAGGCGCTCAACGGCGCGTCGCGCGAAAAGCTCCCGGTGATCTTTGTCGTGCAGAACAACGGTTACGGGATCTCGGTCCCGGTCTCGGTGCAGTCTGCAAACCCAATCATTTCCGAGAATTACAGCGGTCTGAAGAACCTTTTGATCGTCAACTGCGACGGCACGAACCCATTCGACTGCCACCAGGCGATGCAGCAGGCAACCGACTACGTGAAGTCAGGCGAAGGCCCCGCGCTCGTGCACGCGCTCTGCAAGAGGATCTTTGCGCATTCGAATTCCGACCGGCACGAGCTGTACCGGACCGCGGAAGAGATCGCCGACTGCGAGCGGATGGACCCGCTTCCCAGGTTGCGCCACTATCTGATTGAGGAAGCTGGAGTTGCCGCCTCCGAACTCGACCGGATCGACGCCGAGAACAACGAGATCGTCGACGACGCGGCGGAGCGTGGCGAGCACGCCGCTGAGCCGAACCCGGAGACGGCGACGATGTTCGTCATTCCAGGTCAGTCGGATGTGGACGCGTCCGAGCTCGCTCCGCGTGAAGGCGGCGAGATGATCACGCTGCGCGAGGCGATCAACGAGACGCTCATCCAGGAGTTCAGGCGGAACCCCAACACGTTTCTCTGGGGACAGGACGTCGCGTCGCACGACAAGGGCGGCGTGTTCAACGTCACGAAGGGCATGCTTCACGAATTCGGCCCGAGCCGTGTCTTCAACGCTCCGATTGCCGAGGACTACATCAACGGCACGGCAAACGGGATGGCGCGGTATCGCGAGGACCTGTGGGTCTGCATCGAGGGCGCGCAGTTCGCCGACTACTACTGGCCGGCGGTCGAGCAGTTGATCGAGTTCTCGCACGAGTACTACCGGTCGAACGGACAGTTCGTCCCGAACGTCGTGATCCGGCTCGCGTCGGGAGGCTACATCGGCGGCGGTCTGTACCACTCGCAGAACCTCGAGGCGTTCTTCAACACATTGCCCGGACTTCGAATCGTCGTGCCGGCGTTTGCGGACGACGCGGCGGGCATGTTGCGGCAGGCATTCCGCAGCCGCGGCGTGACGCTCTTTCTCGAGCCCAAGTACCTTTACAATCAGATATTTGCGAAGTCGCCCGATCCCGGCCCGGACTTCCGGATTCCGTTTGGCAAGGCGCGCGTTCGCCGTCCGGGTACGGACATGACGATTCTGACCTACGGCACGACGGTCCATTGGTCGCTGCGTGCGGCGAACCAGATCCAGGAGGATCACGGCCGCGAGGTCGAGGTCATCGACCTGCGGTCGATCAACCCGCTCGACATGGATACGATTGTCGAATCGGTGCAGAAGACCAACCGCGTGCTGATCGTGCACGAGGACAAGGTTCACGGAGGCGTCGGCGCCGAGATTGCGGCCCGCATCTCGGAGCAGTGCTTTGAATACCTCGACGCGCCGATCGCGCGTGTCGGATCCAAGTACGCGCCGGTTCCGTTCTCGAGAATCCTCGAGCGCGAGATTCTGCCCCAGGTCGAAGACGTCTACGACAAGGCGCTCGCGTTGCTGCAGTTCTAGGCCGCCGGTGGTTACGTCGAGGCGGCGCCGATGCGCGCCTCGACGTCGACCGGGTCGGTGTGAACGAATACCTTCGAGTTCGGGATGCTTGACTCGATGGCCCGCAGCACCTGCACCGAGGCGTCGTGCGCCTCGCGCAGCGTGCGACTCCCGTCGACCTCGAGGTGGAGCTCGATGAAGCTGTGTGCTCCGGCCGACCGCGTCTTGACGTCGTGGACGCCGAGAACCTCCGGGTTTGCGAGTGCGATTTCACGAGCGCGCGCGACGACGTCATCCGGAAGCGCTCGGTCCATGAGATGGTCGACGGCCGACTTCATCACGCCGAACGCGGCATAGATGATGTACCCCGAGATCATCAGCGAAACGACGGTGTCGAAGATCGGATAGCCCGTCAGCCGGACGGCGACCAGCACGGCCAGCACGCCCGCGTTCGCGAGGACGTCGGTCGAGTAGTGCAGACTGTCGGCCTCGAGCGCCATCGAATCGGTCTCGCGCGCCACCTTGCGCAGGTACCGGACGAGCACGTAGCTCGCGATAATCGAGACGACCATCACTCCGACTGCAACGCTTCCGGCGTCTACCGGTTCGGGCTTGATCAGCCGTTTGACCGCCTCCGACCCCAGGTACAGACCCGAAGCGCAGATCACCGCTCCCTGGAACAGGCCTGCGAGACCTTCTGCCTTGCCGTGCCCGTATGCGTGGTCTTCGTCCGCAGGACGCGAGGCCGTTCGAATCGCGAAGTAGTTCACACCCGACGCAAAGATGTCCGTGAGCGAGTCGACCGCCGACGCGAGAAGGCTCAATGAATTCGTCAGAAAGCCGGCGATGGCCTTCAGGATCACGAGTCCCGTGGCGGTTGCAACGGACGTGGCGGCGGCGCGCGACCGGCGCCTCGCGGCCGCGGCGGACACATCCGTCGACTGGCTGGCTTCCATTTCCACCGGCACCATTATATGTGACCCGTGCTTGTTTGACTCGCAAATGCTCGTGTACTATCGAGTTCGATGCCAGCGAACCCTCCCGAGCCGAACAGCGGGGATCGGATGCGTGTGCTCGTCGTCGAAGGTGATGAGTCGTTGCGCAAAGACGTAACCTCCGCATTCGCTGCCCGTGGCCACCACGTGACGCCCGTGGACTCTGTTGATGAGGCTGCGCGATGGATCGAGGCCGGTGTCGTCGACGTCGTCGTCGCCGATGTCTCGTCGGCGACGTACAAGGATGCGCGTCTGCTGCGGAGCGTCAACACGCAGCGGCATCCCGTTCCGGTCGTCATCACTGCGGCGGATGCCGACACGACCGCGCGCGCAAAGGTGCGCGGGCTCAACGTGGACGTGCTCGGATTTCCCTTCTCGGATTCGTCGCTCGACGCTGCGATCCAGAAGGCGCGCAGTTGCCATCACCTCCATGGCGACACGGTCAAGATCCGGCCGTTTCTGAAGGAGCATCTCGAGTTCACGATTCCGAGCCGGGTCGAATACCTGGACGGCATCCTGAACATGCTCACCGAGCACCTCGTCAAGATGGGTGTGATCGAACCGGACAGCATCGACGTTGTCGTCGCGCTCGACGAGGCGATCGTGAACGCCATCAAGCACGGAAACGGGTACGATCCGACCAAGCAGGTGCACATCGTCGCCGACATCTCGGCGGACCGCGCGCGGTTCGTCATCTCGGACGAGGGGGATGGCTTCCGCGAGCAGGACGTTCCGGATCCGTGCGCTCCCGAAAACCTGCTCAGGCCGAGTGGCCGTGGCCTGCTGCTGATTCGCAACATCATGGACGACGTCAGCTACAACGACCGCGGGAACGCGTTGACGATGATCAAGTTTTCGCACGTTCCTGCGCCGCCGACGTCGCTCGAGAGCCGGCCGCTCGGCGACCCTGACACGGGCGCGAGCGAATCGCAGCCCCTCAGCTGACTTGCCGGATCACGCGTCGTTCACGCGCAGCGAGACCAGGTACTCACGGTTCCCTTCGGCTCCGGGGACCGGCGACTCGATCGAGCCCAGTGCGGTCATTCCATTGGTTTCTGCAAACGCGATGATCTCATCGCGAACCCGTTCGCGCTGAGCATCGTCGCGGACGATGCCGCCCTTGCCGACCTCGCCGCGGCCGACTTCGAACTGCGGCTTGACGAGCGCCACGACGATGCCGCCCGGACGCACGACGCGTGCAACCGCCGGAAGAATCAGCTTCAACGAGATGAACGAGACGTCGACGACCGCGCCGTCGAACAGACGCGGGTAATCCTCCGGGGCGAGCGACCGGGCGTTGACGCCCTCGCGGACCTCGACACGGGGGTCCGTTCGAATCCGGTAGTCGAGCTGGTTGTGGCCGACGTCGACGGCCCACACCCGCTCGGCGCCGCGCTGCAGCAGGCAGTCGGTGAATCCGCCGGTCGACGCGCCGACATCGATCCACGTCATGCCCGTCGGATCGATGCCGAACTCTGCCAGTGCCGCTTCCAGCTTCAGACCGCCGCGGCCGACGTAGCGCAGGGTCTCGCCCTTGATCCGGAGCGTCGCGTCGAGCGCGACCGTCTGACCGGGCTTGTCGATGCGTTGCTCGTTGGCAAGCACCTGTCCAGCCAATACGAGCGCTCGCGCCTTTTCACGGCTCTCGACAAGCCCCCGGTCGACCAGGAGCTTGTCGATGCGTTCCTTCACGATCCCGCCGGTATCAGCGAATGACGCCGAGTCTGCGTTCCGCCGCAACGAGCTCGCGGACCCGCTTCACGATTCCGTCCGCGTCGATGCCGAACTTGGCGCGCAGCAGTTCCTGAGGTCCGTGCTGGTGCACGCCGTCCGGAACACCGAGCCGGCCAACCTTGATATGCGAGCGGCCATTGTCGGCAAGAAGCTCGAGCACGGCGCTCCCGAATCCACCGGCGAGGAAATGGTCCTCGACGGTCACGAGACACCCCGTCGTATCGGCGAGCGCAAGGATCATCTCTTCGTCGAGCGGCTTCACAAAGCGCGCGTTGACCACGGCAACCTCGAGTCCTTCCGCCGCGAGCCGCTCGGCCGCCTCGACCGCCGGCTGCACCATGTGGCCGATGGCGATGATCGCGGCATCGCGCCCTTCGCGCAACAACTCGCCCTTTCCAACTTCGACGGCCGTAATGGGATCCTCGATCGGAACGCCGAGGCCGTTTCCGCGCGGATACCGGACCGATGCGGGATGCTCGAGGTCGACCGCCGTCTTGAGCATTCGCGCGAGCTCGTTCTCGTCCTTTGGCGCCATCACGACCATGTTCGGCAGCGCCCTGAGGTACGCAAAATCGAGCAGGCCGTGGTGCGTGGGACCATCCGCGCCGACGATTCCTCCACGATCGATCGCAAACGCTACCGGAATGTCCATGAGGCACACGTCGTGCACCACCTGGTCGAATGCGCGCTGAAGGAACGTCGAGTAGATCGCGCAGATCGGCTTGGTGCCCTCGAGCGCCATGCCGGCCGCGAGAGTCACTGCGTGCTGCTCGGCAATGCCGACGTCGATGACGCGATCGGGAAATTTCGGCGAGACCTTGTTGAGCCCGGTCCCGTCGGGCATCGCGGCCGTGATCGCGACGACGCGTTCGTCGAGCGCCATCAGCTTGGCCGTCGTCTCGGCAAAGACCTGCGTGTACGACGGCGCGGACGCCTTGGACTTCACGAAGGTCCCCGTCGCGAGATCGAATGGCGTCGTGCCGTGCCACGAGTACGGATCGCGCTCAGCCGGGGCATAGCCCTTGCCCTTCATCGTGAGCGTATGGATCAGCACGGGATGATCGTGGTGCTTGGCCTCCTGGAATGCCGCCACGAGCGCGTCGGTATCGTGGCCGTTGATCGGTCCGTAGTACCTGAAGCCGAGCTCTTCGGCGAGCACGCCCGGGACGAACGCGCGCGAGATCGCGTCCTTCACCATCTTGGCGCTCTTGAACATCATCTCGCCGACGCCCGGGATCGAGCGCAGCAGTTCCTCGATCTCGTCCTTGATCGTGTTGTACGGCTGGCCGCCGCGAATCCGGTTCAGGTACCCCGACACGGCGCCGACGTTCGGCGCGATCGACATCTCGTTGTCGTTGAGCACGACGATCAGCCGGCGCTTGTCGTGCCCGGCCTGGTTGAAGGCCTCCATCGCCATGCCGGCGGTCAGGCCGCCGTCGCCGATGACGGCGATGACGTGGAAGTCCTTTCCGAGCAGATCCCGCGCCGTCGCCATTCCCAGCGCTGCCGAGATGGATGTTCCGGCGTGACCTGCGTTGAAGACGTCGTACTCGGACTCCTCGCGCCGCAGAAAGCCGGAAAGGCCGCCGTACTGCTTCACCGTCGGAAACCGGTCGCGACGGCCCGTGAGGATCTTGTGCGAATACGCCTGATGACCGACGTCCCACACGAGTCGGTCGCGAGGCGTGTCGAAGACGTAGTGCAGCGCAAGCGCGAGCTCGACCGGCCCGAGGCTCGCCGCGGTGTGCCCTCCGATCTTCGAGAGCACTTCGATCATGTACTCCCTGATCTCCTGCGCGACCTGCGGAAGCTTTGATTGTGGCAGTTTGCGGAGATCCGCGGGATCGTCGATCGTCGGAAGCAGAGGCTTGTCAGTCACGAATCACGTACCTTTCAGATGTGGACCCGGGCGACAAACGACGCACGTCGTCGCGTGGTTCGGACGAACCATCTCTGCCGCACGATTCATTATTTCTGACGCTCAATGGCGAAGCAAGCAATCTCTCGCAACCGGTCCGCGCGCGGTCCGAACGGCTCAAGTTCGGCCGTTGCCGCCTCGACGACCTGTCTGGCTCGCGCGATGGACGCTTCGATGCCGAACAGGCCCGGATAGGTGGCCTTGCTGACGGCCGCATCTTTTCCGGCCGTCTTTCCGAGCTGTTCGGTCGTCGACGTCACATCGAGCACGTCGTCCGCGATCTGGAATGCGAGCCCGAGGCTGCGACCGTATCGCTCGAGGTTGCCAAGCTCGACTTCGCCAGCGCCGCCGGCGATCGCGCCGGCGACGACGGACGCCGTGAGGAGCGCGCCGGTCTTGGCCGCGTGCAACGCATCGAGACGCGCGCCGTCAACCGCACAGCCCTCCGCCTCGAGGTCGAGCACCTGTCCGCCAACCATCCCATCGCCAGCGCCGGCGGCGCGGGCGAGCAGCTCGACGATTCGAAGTCGTCGCGCCGCGATCGATGGATCCGAAATTCCCTCGGCAAGAGCGCCGAACGCGCGCGTCACGAGCGCGTCGCCTGCGAGGATCGCGACGGCCTCGCCAAACATCCGGTGGCTCGTCGGCCGTCCGCGTCGCAGGTCGTCGTTGTCCATCGACGGCAGGTCGTCGTGGATCAGCGAATACGTGTGGATCATCTCGAGCGCACACGCGACCGGCATCACCTCGATCTCGGGACAGTCGAACATCTCGGCTGTTGCGATGCACAGCACCGGCCTGAGCCGCTTGCCGCCATCCAGAAGGCTGTACCGAATCGCCTTGTGGAGCACGCCGGGCGGGTCGATCTCGGCGGGAACGACCGTCGCGAGCCACGCCTCGGTCCGCGCGGCGCGGTCCTTCAGAAACTCGTCAAACGTCATCGCGCACAGACGCTACCCGCGGTGTGAACTTCGGTCAACACGCAATCCATCGCGCGCGGTGAACCCGCGCGAACGCGAAGTGCGCCACCGCGCTCTGTTGACACACGGTCCCGCTCCGCTACCATTGCATCGGTTTTTGGCGGAACGGTTCGCAATGGCGCTCTTCAATCACATCCTCGTCCCG
>JBGAKX010000028.1:0-40100 GCA_044224215.1 Blastocatellia bacterium | reverse complement strand
TCGCACACGGCCGTCTCGATCTCGCGAAGGCTCTGCCTGATCTCGAACGGGTTGTACCCCGCGAGCCCGACGAACCGCGACGGGTGCTTCTCGGTGTACTGCAGGACATCCTCGAGCTTGGTGTCCATGTACATCCACTTGCGGCGGTACGACCACATCTTGCACTGCGTGATGAAGACCTTCTCGACGCCGGCTTCGTCCATGCGCGCGAGCATCGTCTCGATGGACTCGAACCGGGGCAGTCCGCCGATCGACCGCTCCATGCGGCACAGCAGCTCGCCCTCCTTGGCCTTGTCCCACTGCTTCATGAACTCTTCGGTCGCCACGTAATACATGCAGTCGATAGCGAGCGGCTGCTTCGATTCGTTCGTGTCGGAAGGCATCGCGTAGTCTCCGTCGCGGCAGGCCCCGGATTTTGTAAGGCCTTTTGTTTCTGAGTATTATGAGGCGCTTGACCCGCTCGGATCCGGGCCACGCGTGACTATAGCGGGAGCACATCGCTGACTCGTATGACGTCCATCACGACTGAATGTGACCACGCGCACACGCGACGCGCAGCGGCGTCATCTACCGCGGTGCCGGTGTCGGTCTGCCTCGTCGCAATGGAACGGCGCCAGGTTGGCGGAGACGGCCCGGGCTCCTTGCTAGGCGGAATCCGCCTCGGCCGCTCGCAGGGCGCGGCGCTCGGCACGTCGCTCCACCCACTCGTAGACCATCGGCAGCATCACGATCTTGATCGGGCTCATCAGCAGCCCTCCGACCACGACGATCGCCAGCGGCTTCTCGATCTCGGCGCCGGTTCCGGAGGACAGAACAAACGGCACGAGGCTGATGCTTCCGATCAACGCGCTCAACAACTCGGCCCGCAGGCGCACGCTTGCCCCGGTGATCACCGCGTCGTGCAACTCCATTCCCCGTTTTCGCAGCTTGTTGATGTACGACACCATCACCATCCCGTTCTGGACCGCGATCCCGAACACCGCGATGAATCCGACAATCGCAGGCACGCTCAGCGGGAAACCCCAGATCAGCAGGAACGTCGTGCTGCCCACAAGGGCGATGGGAATGTTCACGACGATCGTCATCACGTTGCGGAGTGAACCGAAGCACGTATAGATCAGCACGAAGACAAGCATCAGCGAGATTGGTATGGCAATCAGCAGCCTTCGCACGGCCTGCTGTTCATTCTCGAACTGGCCGCCCCACGTGACGAAATACCCGGGAGGCGTGTCGACGTGCGCCGCGACCGCCGCTTGCGCATCGTGCACGAATCCGCCGATGTCGCGTCCCGTGACATTGCACATGACAACGACGCGGCGCAGCGCGTTCTCGCGGCTCACGACAGAATCACCGCTGGAAAGGCGGAACGTCGCCAGCTGCCCGAGCGGCACCTGTCCGCCCACCGGCGTGGCGATCAGTATGTCGCCGAGCTTGTCGACCTGGTTGCGGTAGTCCTCCTTCAGACGGACGAATATCGCAAAGCGGCGCTGACCCTCGAGCACGTCCGTGGCTTCGTCGCCGCCGATGGCGATCTTCACCACTTCGAGCACGTCGGCCATGTTGAGCCCGTAGCGCGCGAGCTTGTCGCGATCAAGCGCGATCTCGAGATGGTCCTCGCCGGCAACCTGTTCGACAGCCAGGTCCTTGGCGCCGCGAACGTTCGACATGGCATCACGGATCTGCTCGCCCAGTTTGCGCAGCGTCTCCTGGTCCTCGCCATAGATCTTGACAGCAATCTGCGCATTTATTCCCGAGATGAGTTCGTCGTTTCGTGTCTGAATTACCTGTGAAAAGTTGAATTCGACACCCGGGAATCCCTCGACCTTGCTGCGCATCGCATCGACCAGCGCGTCCTTTGTCGTTGCCGTGGTCCATTGCTCCTTTGGCTTCAGGCGGACGTACATTTCGTCATTGCTCACGCTCTCGGGATCGCCGCCGAGCTCGGCGCGACCGATCTTGGAGACGACGGTTTCGACCTCGGGAAACTGACGAAGCGTCTTTTCGAGCTCGGTCGAGATTTCGATGGCTCGCGACAGCGAGATGCTGGCTGGCATCGTGGCGCGCACGAGCAGGTTGCCCTCGTCGATCGTGGGAAGAAATTCGCTGCCGAGAATGAAGACGCTCGCCGCGCTCCACACGACCAGCGCGGCCGCGAGCGTGACCGCCGCATAGCGGTGATCGATCGCCCAGCCGAGCACCGAAATGTAGATCCGGCGGAGGAATGCGATGACCGGATTTGTCCGGACTTCACCCTTCCTGAGACGCAGCCATAAGGCGCACAGCATCGGAGCCACACACAGCGCCATCATCATCGAGCCGATCATCGCGAACGTCACGGCATACGCGAGCGGCTTGAACAGCTTGCCCTCGATGCCCTGAAGTGTGAAGACTGGCAGAAATACCGCGATGACGATGAGGATCGCGAAGAACATCGGCCGCCCGATCTCCTGGGCGGCAACCAGAATTGCCTCGCGCGTCGAATGTTCACGGTGCTCCTCGAGATGTCGAAAGATGTTCTCGACCATCACGACCGTCGCATCGACCATCATCCCGATACTGATCGCGAGCCCGCCGAGTGACGTGAGATTCGCCGAGAGCCCCGAGTACCACATGAGAATGAACGCGACCAGCATGCAGAACGGGATCGCGGCGGCGGTGATGAGCGAGCCTCGAAAGTCTCCAAGCAGGAGCACGAGGATCAGGAGCACCAGGATCTCGCCTTCGATCAGCGACTCGACGACCGTGTGCACGCTGTTGTCCACCAGCTCCGACTGGTCGTAGTAATCGACGATGCTCACGCCTTCGGGGAGCGCCTTGTTGATCTCCGCAACCTTGGCCTTTACCCGCTCGATCACTTGTTCGGTGTTCTCGTTAATCCCCTTCAGGACGATGCCTGTCACGACCTCGCCCTGGCCGTCCTTGGTTACCGCGCCCTGCCGGATCTCACTTCCGATCTCAACCAGCGCGACGTCGCTCACGCGGATTGGCGTTCCACCGCGAGAATCGAGAACGATGTTCTTGATGTCCTCGACGTCCTTGACCAGTCCGATCCCGCGAACGACGTACTGCTCGTCGCCATGCTCGATGAAATTCGCGCCCGTATTCTGGTTATTGTTCTGAATCGCGTCGAACAGGGTCTTCAACGAAATGTTGTAGCTGACAAGTGCCTGCTGATCGACGACCACGTGATACTGCTTGACCTCTCCGCCAAAGCTCAGCACGTCCGATACGCCAGGCACCGTTCGCAGCTGGAGTTTCACGATCCAATCCTGAATCGTGCGCAGCTCCTGAATGCTCTTCCCGCGACCGGTGAGCTCGTAGAGATAGACCTGCCCGGTTCCGGTCGTGATCGGGCCCATCGCAGGCTCGAATCCGGCGGGGATATCGTCCTTTGCGGTCGAGAGCCGTTCGAAGACCTGCTGACGCGCAAAATAGATGTCGATGTCGTCATGAAAATAGACGGTGACGACCGACAAGCCGAACTTCGACTCGCTCTGCACCCGTTCGACGCCGGGAATTCCGTTCATCACGTTCTCGACCGGGAACGTGATGAGCTGCTCGACCTCTTGTGGTGCGAGCCCCTGCGCTTCGGTGTCGATTTCGACCTGTACCGGCGTGACGTCCGGAAATGCATCCACGTTCAGCTTTGTGAGCGCGAGGACGCCGCCGGCGGTAATGAGCATGGCAACGACTGCGACAAGCAATCGCTCGCGATAGAAGAAGGCGATGAAATTGTCGGTCATTCGGGATCCGTGATCGTGAGTCGGTGCAGTGAGTCCTATTGCTCGGGCGCGGTCTGTTGCAGCAACAGGTAGTTGCCCTTCACGACGACTTTGTCGCCTGCGACGAGTCCATCGACGATTTCGACCCGGTCGTCGCTGCGTATCCCGACTTTGACCGGGCGCCTGGCATAGCCGTTCCCATCCGCCACAAACACGACCGAGGCGCCGTTGTCGTCGAGCACGGCCGATTGAGGAATCGAAATCGCTGTGCGGTGAACGTCCGTGACGATCTCAACATTGGCGAACATGTCCGGCTTGAGCCGTCCATCAGGATTCGGCACCTCGGTCCGGACCTTTATGGTGCGCGTCTCAGGGTCCACCACGCTTGAAACCAGAATGACCGAGCCGGTGAACGTCACCCCCGGAAACGCTGGAACGGACACCCTGACCTCCTGGCCGCGCTTGACCCGCTCGAGGTCCTTCTCGAATACGTTTGCGTCGATCCAGACATGCGAGATATCGATGATCTTGAAGAGGTTTGCGTCCGACCCGACGGTTGCGCCGATGGTTGCATTCCGTTCGACGACGATTCCAGAAATTGGCGACGTGAGCGAGAAGACGGCAGCCAGGCCGGGCTTGCTCCCCAGCGCATCGATCTCCGAGTCCTTCAGGCCGAGTATGAGCAGGTGGCGCCGGGCGGCCGTGAGCGCCGCCGTCGTTCCCGCAACGGAGCTCGCGGCCGACGCCTTTGCGAGCTCGAGATCGTGTTCGGCAGCCTCGAAGTTCTTTCCGGCGGTGATCGTCTTCTCGTACAGCAGCTTGGCGCGGTCGTACGCGGCCTGGGCAAATTTCAGGTCGGCCTGAGAACTGCGACGCGCTTCCTCGGCGTCCGCAAGTGCCTTCAAATAATCCGCTTCGGCCTGATCGATGTCCGCCGATTCAAGATCGGCCAGTTTCTGACCCTTCGAGACACTGCTGCCCTGCCCGACGTACAGGCGCGCGATCCGGCCTTCGTTGACCGGGCCGATATTCGCTATGCCGTCCTCGGGAACCAGAATGTTCCCAGTCGCCTTGATTGCCCCTGCGATGGACTTTTCCTCGACGATCTCGGTTTCCACGGCGCGGTTCTGCGCCGGCTCCGACGTCGCCACGGCCGCCTGTTTGTTCGAGGCGTCCTGCGGACCCTCGGCGGCTTTCCTGCACGCGCCGCACGAGACCATCACGACGGCCGGCATCAAGACGCGAGCGACAATTCTTTGATTGAGCATTGGGAGTCTCCTTACGTCCGCTGTCACTTCTGCAGCGACGTCGCGGTCGCCAATTCAAGGTCGAGCAGCGACACCTGGTAGTCGTAGAGTGTCTGGTAGTAGCTCGCCATCGTGTCGCGTCGCGTGCGGATCGCGTCGAGCAACTCGAGCGTCGAGCCCTCGCCGGCCTTGTACGAGAACTCGGTCAGGTCCTGTATGTCGTTGGCCTTGGACACCACGCCCGTGCGGTAGAGCTCGACGCGCCGCTGCTGGATCTCGAACGCCACGAGCGCCTTGTCCACGTCGCTCAGCACACGATTGGTAATGGCCCGTTCTTCGTTCTCGGCGCGCCGTTTTTCGATGAGCGCCTTGGTGCGTTCGCCCTGGTTTCGATCGGAAAACGGGAGCGTGATTCCGATGCCGAACGTGAAGGTGCTCGTGCCTGACGGCACGTGGTCGACGCCCGCGCCCACCGTGAGGTCAGGAATTCGCTGGGCGTCCTGCAGCCTGATGGCAGCGTCGGCAGCCCGCTCGCTCAGCTGCGCGGCCTTCAGGTCGGGCCGCGCTGCAAGCGCCTTTGCCCGTAACTCATCGAGCGAGAACTGGTACGGCTGGTAGTCGACGGTTCCGACAACCTCGAAATCCGTGTCCCGATAGTCCCCGCCCAGCCTGACGCGGAAGTCGCGCTTGGCGAGCTCGAAATCCCGTTCCGAGTTTGCAACGTCCGTATCGAACGTGAGCTTTTCGACTTCGAGTCTCTTCAGATCGAGACCCGAAATCTCGCCGAGCTTGTAGAGCTCGGTCGAGCGCTCGAGCGTCTCGGCGAACGTTTTCTGATTGTCCTGTGCGAGCTTGAACAGGGACTCGGCAAGCAGAACGGCATAGAACGACTTCTTGAGGTCGTTGGTCATCTGCCAGACGACCTGCTGAAACTCGCCGCGTGCCAGGTCGGCATCGGCATTGGCTGCCTCGATTCGCTTGCGCCGCTTCCCGCCGAGCTCGAGCGTGCGGGACACGAAGTATGAAAACGTATCCTGCCCCAGACCCCCACTCAGATCGACGGGCAGATCCGACAGGCCAACGCTCAACTCCGGATTCGGGCGAAGTTGTGCCGTCGCTTCTCGGCATCCGCCGTGTCGACGTCGTACCGCGCCGCCACGAGATCGAGATTCTGTTGCAGAAAGATCGCCACCGCGTCCGAGACCGTAATGGACCGCTTCCCGGTTGGAGCCGTCGACTGCTGTTGCCCGGCCGGCACAGCGGCGCTGTTGGCGACGTCCGGATGTATTGGCGGGACCTGGTGTTCCTGCGCAAGGACTGGATGAGCTGCAAGAACGACCAGGAGTGAGCTGGTCAGATACCTTCTGACATGTGGATGCATCCGATCACCTCGCGTTCACCGAGATTCACTCATTGACGACTGTCGACGCGGTGCGAAATCGACCAGCGTTGGCCCGCCGTTCAACGGCGGACGACGCAGGTCAGCCGCAGGCTGGCCAGACGTTTTCGGTGTGAGCTTGGGCGGGCAGTGAGACGAGCGCCGCCGTCCACCGAATCAGACGTGCATGCGAGGCGGAGCTCGGTCCGACGTCGGTGTCGCGGAAGGTGATGGATGAAGAATCGCGAGCGTGGAAACGAGCGCCGTCTGCGCCGTTGGCTTGGGCGCGAACAGCGGGGCCTGGACGAGGCCATTGAAGAGCTGCTGCTGGAACTGGCACGTCGTGCATTCGCCTTGATGGGAACGGCTCGTGTGCGACGTCCCGCCACCGTCATCGCTCATTACAGCGACGCGCTTGTGGTCCGGCTCGACAGGGCCGTGGCGATGGGCGGCCTCGACGGTTGCACCGTAGGCGAACACGACGAGGAGCACGCAGCCGACTAGCTGTCGCCAGTTGGCGCGCGGAACGCCCGCTTCCGATGGAGTCCAGCGAGTCACTTAGTCGCGAATACTAATACAATTGGCTCTTTCAAACCTACTGAGAATGGCCGTCAGCACCTAAAGCAGTGCGCGCCTCAGCCGCCAAAGCGCTCGGCCAGCACGCCGTGGCGCAAGCCTCGGTCGCTCACGGTGAAGCTCCGTTTGCCAAGCTTCTCCATAATCGTACGAACGATGCACACGCCGGCGAGGATGACGTCCGCCCGATTCGGCTGCAGCCCGACGATATTGCGGCGGGCGGCGGCATTGCGCGGCCGGTAGAGCTCGATCTGCCGATCGACCTCTGTGTCGTCGACCGTTGCGCCCTGAACGACCGCCGGGTCGTATGCGGCGAGGCGATGCATCACCGCGGAAATGTTGGTCACCGTTCCGCCCATCGCGACGAGCAGGTCGGGTGCCCGGCGCCCTTCGATGCGCGCAAGGTCGGCCGCAATCGCCGACATCGCGTCGTGAAGCACCTCGGGTGATACGGCGCTGTCGAGACGGTACCGCTCGGTGTACCGAACGGCGCCGACGTCGACGCTGAAGCGCTCGTCCACGCGGGCGTCGTGCCCGAATGTGAACTGCGAGCTCCCACCACCCGTGTCGAAGACGACGAGTGAGCCCGTGCCCACACCCAGATCGGCAGTGGCGCCCACGTACGCCAACCGCCCTTCCTCTTCGCCTGAAAGCACTTCGATGTGAACACCTGTCCGCGCACCGATGGCCTCCACGACGTCGTTGCCGTTTCTGGCAATCCGAAGCCCGGCCGTGCCGACCGCGGTGATCGCGCGCACGCCGAATCGCCTCGATTCGGCGACCATGCCGGCGATCGCCGCGCGTGTTCTCTCCACCGCGGCGTCGTTAATCAAGCCCTGTTGGGCGAGTCCCTCGCCCAGTCGCGTCACCTCGGCGCGATCGACGAGGGTTCGCCACGTCCCACCCGCAACGCGCTCGGCGACGTGAAACTTGATCGAATTGGTGCCGGCGTCGATCACGGCATAGCGCTCCGGGACGTCGTCCAGAAGCGCCGCCAGTCCGCGGGGGTAGCTGGTGTTGGCGTAGCCGCCGAGGCCGAGCTCGCGCACGGCCTGCACGACCGCGTCAGCGTCCACCGACTCGACCGCGATCGTGCGGGTGTGCCTGCCGTCGGCCATGACGTCGGTGAGCTCGGCCATGCAGTCGCCGATTGTGTAGCGAACGCGCCGCTTGTGCACGTTCACAGCGCGGATTGCCCCGGCGGGTGCGGCAAACTGCCCAATGAACGCGTCAAGCGTGACACTCGAGCCGACTTCCGACTGCCTCGGAAGACCGAGTGCCTCGAGCACGGCGGCCGTCTCGTCGATACCGAGTGGAAAGCCGGCCTTCAACACCGGCATCCATTGCTCGAGGCCGTCGTCGTTGACGGTCCGGAGGACCTTGATGTCCATTAGCGCATTGCGGACTTTCACGTTCGCATCGGCGCGCGCGAGAAGGTAGATCTCGTCGCTTTCCTGTACGCCTGCCGGGGCGTAGCGCGCGATCCGCTCCTCGGCGCCTCCGAAGCGCCTGCCGAACGAGCGCCACTCCCATCGTGGTGTGATCTCTGTCATGCCCGAACCCTTCTCCACAACCCGGCGGGCAGCGCAGTCCTTTCGCGCGACCGATGCCGCCCGGACGGATGGTTGAAACCGCGGCGCAAATGCCCGCGCAACTGACGGCGAACATGCATAGCACGCAATTTGCGTGACGGAAATTCAGACTGCGTCATGGGAGGGGTATTTCCCGGACCGGGAGCGTCCAATTACGCGGCACGCCGACGTGGCGGTCACGGGTTCCATCGAGCCGCATTCCGAGGGAGCGTTCATGCGCGAATTCATTGACGGATCAACTGCGATCGTTCGAGGCGCGCTCGATGCCGGTTGCACGTTCTTTGCCGGATATCCCATCACACCAGCGTCGCCGATCCTCATGCAGATGATGCGCGAGTTGCCCAAGATCGACGGAGTGGCGGTGCAGGGTGAGGACGAGATTGCGTCGATCGGGATGTGCATCGGGGCAACGCTCGCAGGCGCTCGGGCCCTGACGGCCACCAGTGGACCGGGTCTGTCGCTCTACAGCGAGAACATCGGACTCGCGATCATCGGCGAAGTTCCGCTCGTCATCGTCGACGTTCAGCGGCTTGGCCCCGCGACCGGTGGTGCGACAACGGTCGGACAGGGCGACGTGCAGTTCGCACGCTGGGGAACGGCCGGCGGTTACCCGATCGTGGCTCTGGCGCCGTCGTCGGTGTCGGAGTGCTACTCGCTCACGCGCCAGGCGTTCGACCTGGCCGAGCGCTTTCGCTGCCCGGTGTTCCTCCTCACCGACAAGGAACTGAACACGACGACCACCACCGTCGAGGTCGACGCGTACAACAAGCCCGCGGTTCGGGAGCGCGCTGTTATGCCGGCAACCGACCCGCCATACCGCTACGTTCCGGCCGACGACGTGCCGCCGCTCGCCCAATACGGAGGCAACGGCGCGGTTCGGTTCACGGGCTCGACGCACGACGAGCGCGCGATCATCACCAAGGCGCCGGCAAAGGTGGCGCAGATGAACGAACATCTCCGCGCCAAGATCGAGGACCATGCCGCCGAGATCGAGCTCGTTGTGAAGGACATGCAGCCAGCCGCGACGACGCTCCTGATCAGCTACGGGATCACGGCCGGCGCGATGCGCGAAGCGGTTTCGCAGATCCGGGCGTCCGGAAAGGCCGTGTCGGCACTGACCGTGCAGAGTCTGTGGCCGGTTCCCGAAGTGGCGATTCGCAGCGCGCTTGCGGGAATCACTCGCATCGTCGTGGCCGAATTGAACCACGGGCAATATCGACGCGAGATCGAGCGCCTTGCCAACGGAATCGAGGTCGTAGGACTTCACCGTGTGGATGGCGAGTTGATCGCGCCCGAGTCGTTCATGGAGGCCGTCAGATGAGCGAAGGCACCACAGTCACCGCGCTGTCCACGTACCGAAACGAGTCGCCGTATCCGTTCTGCCCCGGATGCGGCCACCACGCTGTTCTCGATCATCTGAGCACGGCGCTGAAGACGCTGGACATCGATCCCGAGAAGGTCGTGCTCGTCAGCGACATCGGCTGTTCGGGCCTGTCGGACCAGTATTTCGTCACGAGCGCGTTTCACGGTCTGCACGGGCGCAGCATCACCTACGCGACAGGGATCAAGCTCGCGCGCCCGGATCTCAACGTCATCGTCATTATGGGCGACGGAGGAACAGGAATCGGAGGAGCGCATCTCCTCAATGCCGCACGACGGAATATCGGTCTGACGGTTCTGGTCTTCAACAACTTCAATTTCGGAATGACGGGCGGGCAGCACTCGACGACGACGCCCTCGGGCGCGTTCACGAGTACGACACCGGGCGGAAACCTCGAGAGACCGCTCGATATCTGCGCCACGGTTGCGGCCAACGGCGCGGGGTACGTCTGGCGCGGAACGAGCTTTGACGACGACCTGGCGGACCGCATCACGGACGCGGTGCGCGCCGAGTGCTTTGCGTTGCTCGACATCTGGGAGCTGTGCACGGCCTACTACGTCCCCAGGAACAAGGCTTCAAAGAGGACGCTGACGACGCTGCTCGACACCCTGGGGCTGAAGGCGGGATTGATACACCGCGCAGAGTATCCCGAGTATGCTGCGGCGTATCGCGAGGCTGCATTGTCGCAGCGTGGAAAGCCGCTTCCCGCGCCGTGTCCGATCGCGCCGCGCTTCACGTCGCGACTCGACCGGCCGTTCCGGCTCGTCGTCGCGGGATCCGCCGGGGGCAAGGTGAGGTCGGCGGCGCGATTGGCGGGCGAGGCGGCGCTGCTTTCGGGCTTGTGGGCCGCCCAGCGCGACGATTACCCGATCACGGTCATGACCGGACACAGCATTGCCGAGGTCGTGCTCAGCCCGCGCGAGATCGACTACACCGCAGTCACGCGGCCGGATGCGATGGTGTTACTCAGTCGGGAGGGCGCTTCAAAGGTCGGCCATCAGCTCGCGGCGATGCAGCCGGACGACCACGTGTTCGCGCTGCCCGAGGTCGCCGACGTGGTGTCGCACGCCGCGATCCACGTCATCGCGCCCGAGGGCCTGCCAAAGGGGCTCGGCAAGGGCGGCGTCGCACTGTTCGCCATCGCGTGCGCGCTCAAGGACCTCGGCGTCTTTCCGATCGACGCGCTCGAAGCCGCCGCGACGCTCCGGCCGTCGGAACACGCCGAAAAGAACGTGGAAGCGATTCGGGCTGCAATGGCGAACTAGCGCGCGCGGACTCGGCTCATTGCATCGTGCTGTCGGGCGAGCCCGCGCATTTCGCCCTGCAAAAGGCGTCGAACAGGCGGAGCGCCCGATCCGCGGTTCGGAAGGTGGGTATGCCCGCGGCCTCGAGCCGCCCGGCCATGGCGTCGTACAGCGCACCCGCGTCGACGACGGCGACCCAGGGCTTTCGGATCTCGCGGCTCAACCGTACGAGTCGCTGAACAACCGAGTCCTCGCGATCAAGATCGTCACGATGCCCCTCGCCGCGCTCGAGCGTGTTCAACGCAGGCGACATCGGCACACAGCCGACGATTCCCACGTCGATCGATTCGTCCATCATGACGGCACGCACCGACTGCTCGTACGCCGCGTCGTCCGCCATCGGAGTCAGGTCGAGCGGATTGTGCGCGTCGACGACCGTATCGATGCGACATCGCACGAAAATCTCACGCAGCCGGTGCATCGTTGTTTCGCCAAATGCAGGCAGGGTGAAGTCGCGCAGATTGTCGGCCATGGCCACGCACTCGAATCCTGCGTTGGAAATGGCGCCGAGTCGCCTGCCGGCGACCTTTCTTCCCAGAAGGAACGTGAACAGCCGCGTCAGGTCCTCGAAATCGGCAACGCTTTCAGCCACGACCGCACCCGCGTGCCGCGAGAGCGCGCGCGTCACCGCATAGTCGCCTGCGACGGATGCGGTATGGCTTGCCGACGCCCGAGCGCCGGCGGGAGTGCGGCCGGCCCTGTAGAGCACGACCGTGTTTCCACGGTCAACGATCTCCCTGGCTGCCTTCAGAAACGTGACGCCGTCGAGCGGGGCGAACCCCTCCACATACACGGCGAACACCTCGATCTCGGGATCGTCCTTCAGATACGTCAGGTAGTCGCCGACGGTGAGGTCCATCTGGTTTCCGAGCGTGATCGTGTACTTCGGATCGATGCTCGCGAGCCTGTCCGCCGCTGCGAGTCCAAAGGCGCCGCTTTGAGAGATCAGCGCAACCGGTGACGGACGTGGCGTCGCGTCCGTCGTACGCGCGGTCGACAACTTGAATGGCGGGATGAACATGGTGTCGTAGCGACCCGGTCGTGAACGGATGCCAAGGCAGTTGCCCCCGTTGATGACCGGTCCGCGCCATTCAGTCTGCCGCGAGCCTGCGAGCGCCGCGCGCATTCGTGACGCGTGCAACTCGCCACCGCTCTTCTCCTCCAGCCCGCCCGGAATCACCACGATGCTCTCGGCCTTCTGCGCCTCGATGGCCTCGGCAACGGTCTCGGGTACCTGTGCGGCGGCGACGCTCACGACCAGAAGATCGACGCGTTCGGGCAGAGCCGCGATGTCGGGGTAGCAGCGACATCCTTCGAGCGTGTCCGTTCCCGGCTTCACGACGTAGAGCCGGGTTCGGTCGAATCCCTCGCGCAGGAGATTGTTGACGATCACATGTCCCGGGTTGAGCCGCTCCGAGACGCCGATCACGGCGGCCGACTGCGGTTCGAGCAGGTGCTTGATCTTTGCCACAGGACGCGCTCTGCCGGACTGCTCGGGGGCGCGGCAGAGCGTGACAAGGACGTCGAGTGCGATCAGCTCACCGCCGGCAATGACCGCCGGGTTGATCTCGAACTCGCGGATGAGATGTCCGAACTCGCGCCCCAACCTGAGCAACATCTCCGTTGCCGCGACGAGCCGGTCCATCGGAAGTCGAGGCTTCTGACCCCTTGGCGGACTCGTGACGAGCCGCACGACTGCGGCCTCATCAAGTGCGCAGCAAATCGCCCCCGGATCGGTAAGCGCCGGCGAGAGAATGGCTACGTCACGACCCGGCTTGAAATTCTCTCCGAGGAACTCCGTGTAGATTCCCCCTGCGCCCACGGTGACAACCGGGCCGAAGTCGTCCGTGCGCCGCAGCCCCAGCAGCAGCTCGCCTCCAAGCGCGGCGTCGTAGGTTACGAATTCGTTGATGGTGAATCCTTCAATGTCCTTGTCGCGCAGCGCGGTTGCCATCGCGTCGACCGTGGCGGCGATCGCCGCGGGATCGTTCGCGACGATCGCAACACCGCCGACATCGCTCTTGTGGAGGATCTCGCGCGAGACGACCTTGACGACAACCCTGTCACCATCGGGCGAATGCCAGCCGGGCCTTCGGACGTCCTGCGCGCTTCGGACAAAGCACGAGACGCACGTCCTGAATCCCATCGCCCTGAGGAGCTCGAACCCCTCCGTTTCGAGCAGAACGCGGTCGCCTCGCTCGGTGGCAGCATTCAGAATCCGGGAAATCGTGTTCGTATCAAACAAGCGCGGCCGCCTCTCGTCCGGCGCGGAACGCCTTGATGTTCGCTTCCACGACACGTTCGCCCTTGTTGGAAAAACTCTCGCGGATGAACCGCTCGATCGTTTCCGGCCGAACGGGCAGCTGGGCGGACGCGGCGCCGACCATCACCATGTTCGTCGCGCGAACCGAACCCGCGTGGCGAGCGAGATCCTCGCCGTCGACGACGACGCTGTTCGGGAGTGTTCGAATCGTCTCCAGCAACGCGTCCAGTTCAGGGTAGTCGGGAATGTTGACCACCGGGTTCGTGGAGCTGACGAGCGTACCCTCCGGTGAGAGGTACGGCAGGTACCGCAGTCCTTCGAGCGGCTCCATGCTCAGGATCATCGATGCCGTGCCTCGCCCGATCAGATCACTGGCGATAGGCCGGTCGGACAGCCTGAGATTGGTGACCACTGCGCCTCCGCGCTGAGACATGCCATGGACTTCGGACTGCTTGACCGCGAGCCCCTCGCTCATTGCCGCCAGCGCGATGATGCCCGAGACCGAGAGCGATCCCTGACCTCCGACGCCCGCAACGATGATGTCGTACCTCATACGAGCTCCTCGGCAGGCGCATCGACCTGCAGCGCCGCATGCGTCTTCCCTTTTTTCTTCTTCCGCGCCGTTTCTATGCACTCGCGCACCATGATGACGACCGAGAGGCCCTCGTGCGCGATCTCGGCGCGCAGGACGTCGGCATTCCGGCCCTCGTGCCTGGGATGAGCGCTGAGCACGTGAACGTGTTCGGGCCGCACGCCGAGCGCGAGGATCAACTGCTCGAGACGCGAGGACGGCAGGATCGTCGGCTGACCGCCCGTCATTGCAACGGTGTCGTTGTCGAGAATCAGTAGCGTCATGTCCGTATCGGCCGCCACCGCATCGATCAGGCCGGTGATGCCCGAATGCAGAAACGTGCTGTCGCCGATCACGGCCAGCGCGGGCCGCATGCCGGCATCCGATGCGCCCTTGGCCATGCCCACGGACGCGCCCATGCACACGCACGAGTGGATCGCGCTGTATGGCGCCAGTGCGCCGAGCGTGTAGCACCCGATGTCGGAGTTCACCGCTGCGCCGGGGAACTGCTCGAGCGCCGTCTTCACCGCCTGGAAGCTGTCGCCGTGCGGACACCCAGCGCACAGCTGAGGCGGTCGGGCCGGCAGCGTCAGCGTCGGGACCGACAGTGCTTCGCGCAGCGGAAGGCCGAGCGCTACGCGCACGAGGTCCGGCGTCAGCTCGCCGTCGGGCGGGATGTGGCCCGATTGTCTGCCGACGATCTCGGCGCGAGGCGAAACGATCCCGCGCAGAATTCTTTCGGCAAAGGGCTGTCCCTCTTCCAGCACGAGCACCCGGTCGACATGCTCGACGAGCTGCCTGATCTTGCCGACCGGCAACGGATACGCGCCGATGTGGAGGTGTGACGGTCGCACGGGGAGGTCGTCGGCATTCTCGACATAGTAGTTGCGCGCGAGGCCCGTGGTGATCACGCCGAGGGTTCGATCGTCCTCGTTGAGCGTGAGCGTGTTGTGGGCGCTCGCTTCGGACCACGCAAGGAAGTCCGCCTGGCGCTCGATGAGCGAATGCCAGTTGCGTCGTGCGTTCGCAGGCAGGAGTGTCCACGCGGCCGGGTTTGACGGTTTGTGGACCTGGTTCTCGGGACGCGAATCGGTGAGACGAACGGTGCTGCGACTGTGCGCGAGGCGTGTGACGAGCCGGATCATCACCGGGATGTGGAATCTCTCCGAGAGATCAAAGGCCTCGCGCGTCATCTCGAACGCCTCCTGCTGATCGGCGGGCTCGAGGCAGACGATTCGCGCAAAGTCGGCGTAGAAACGGCTGTCCTGTTCGTTCTGCGAGCTGTGCATGCCCGGGTCGTCGGCGACCGCAAGTACCAGACCGCCATTGATGTCGACCAGCGCGGAGTTTACGAACGGATCCGCGGCAACGTTCAGCCCTACGTGCTTCATCGCGACGAGCGCGCGCCGGCCCGCGAACGAGACGCCGAGCGCTTCCTCGTAGGCGGTCTTTTCGTTGCTGCACCACGCCGCGTGCGGTCCGCCATGCCTGCGGGCGTGGACGAGCAGGAATTCGAGCAGTTCGGTCGAGGGAGTGCCGGGATAGGCGTAGGCTGCGGTGAGTCCCGCGTGCACCGCGCCCAGTGCGACGGCCTCGTCACCGAGTAGCACTTTGTCCGTCATGTTGTCTCCTCCGCGGCACACAGTTGTGCCATCACCGGAGAGGGCAGCAAATACCGTTCCTTGCGGCTATGGTGGGAATTTCTGCGGATTGCGATAGCTGGCGGCGCACCGTTGCGGGAAAAGACCTACCTTCAAGGTCGCTATTCTCACGTGAGTCGAATGCTCGCAGAGGCCACGGCGGCCTCTGCGAGCGACTGCGGTATCAGAACTCGATCTTTGCCGCGAACTGCACGACGCGCGGCGCGTTCAGCGTCTGCGTCACGCGACCGAAGTTCACGCTGTTGACGTCCTGCGAGGTGATGAAGAAGATCGGCTGATTGAGGATGTTGAAGAACTCGAACCGCAGTTGAGCACTCACACGCTCGGTCAGCGCGATGTTCTTGATCAGGCTCGCGTCCCAGTTGAAGTTCGACGGCGCGTTGAACTGGAGGAACTGCAGCGTTCCCAGCTCACCCGGCCCGGGAAGGAAGAACGCCTGACCGTCGAACGGCGCCTGTCCCGGCGGCGCCACGGCGCGGCCGTCGGGGCCGATCACGCGCGGATCGATGTAGAACACGCCGTCGGGCGTCTTGCGAATCCCGAACAGGTCCTTGATCTGATCGCGTGTCAGCGTCGAATTCACCTGCGTGGAACCCGGTGTGTACGTGCCCCAGTTCGAATTCACCGAGATCGGTGCGCCGCTGTTCCAGTTGATGATCGACGTCATCGACCATCCGCTCGCGAGATGCTCGAGGATCGAGTTGTCGGGATCGAATCGCCTTCCGTCGCCGAACGGCAGGTCGTAGATCGCGTTCGCCTTGAAGTTGTGCGTCGTGTCGAACAGCAGGCGCCGCTTGTCGTAGTCGAGGTTGTTGACGTCGAACGGGAAGTCCTGACGCTGTTGCTGCGTGCCGACGCCAAAGCCATATGCCTTGCCGAACGTGTAGTTCGCCTGGAATCCGAGATCCTTCGAGAACCGGCGACGAACCTCGACCTGCAGGGCGTTGTAGTTCGAGAACGCCTGGTTGCCGAGCACGAGCGAGAAGAACGTGCTTGGATTCGGGACGAAGATGTCCGATCCGCCAAACCCGTTCAGAAAGTAGATCTGCCCGAGATCCGCCGCCCGTCCCTGCTGGATCAGCTGGCGAACCGTGGAATTCGACAGCAGGCCGCCCGCCTGGAGCGACGCGAAGACCGGCAACGGCTGGCTTCCACGGATGTTGGGGTTGTATCGCGGATCGAACACGCCGTTCACCGACTGGGCGAGGTAGCCGTTGCGCTGTGCCTGCGAGACGTCGGCAGCAAATCCGTTCGAAAGGACGTCGATGTTGTTGTAGTTGATGTTCGAGAGCAGATCGCGCCCTCGATTGCCGACGTAGTGGACACCGACGGCGGTGTCCCAGCCGAGCTCGCGCTCGAGGCCGACGTTCCACTGCTGGTAGTACGGCGTCTTGAGCGTCGGGTCGATCCCCGCGATGAACAGCTGGTTGTTCTGTGCGAACGCCTCGCTGTACGAAAGCGGGATCTGAACGGCGGGCGGTGCGAGCTCGTCGCCGATCACGCGGTTGATGTCGCGGGCGAGCAGCCCGAACGTGTCGCCCGTTGCGAGGGTCGTGTTCAGACCGGGATTCGTCTCGCCGACGAGCTGGACCGCACGGACCGCCTCGTCGTTGATGTACGCGACCGAGAATCCGCCTCTCAGTACGGTCTTGCCGTCGCCGAATATGTCCCATGCAGCTCCGAGATTCGGACCAAAGTTGTTCCTGTCCGGTCTGAAGTAGAAGCCGTCGACGAAGTCGAGCGTGCCGTTCGGGTCCACCGCCGATCCGATGCCGCCGGAGCCGGTCGGCAGCAGCCCGCGGTTCTGGGTCTCGCGCAGCGGCGAAATGTAATCCCACCGGACGCCGAGGCTGAGCGTGACCTTGGGACTGACGTGCCACTGGTCCGACACGTAGAGCGCGACCTGGTTGATGACGTTTTCCTGCAACTGCTGGATCGGCTGGAACACCAGGTTGTCCTTGGACGGAACGTTGTACTCGCGCGTGGCCGAGTCGATGACGCCCGCGAGTGTTGCGATCAACGCATTCGCGTTTGCAACCGTCGTCGGCGTCACGCCCTGCGGGTTCGGGAAGTCGCCCGATCCGAGAACGAACTGGTCGGGCGTCGTCGTGTTCGATCCGATGGCGATTCGTGGCGTGAGGTTGAAGCTCTTCACGTTGCGGAGGTGAATCAGGTCGCCCCTGAATCCAAAGCGCAGGAAGTGATTTCCCGTGACGTAGGACGCATCGTCGATGATCGACGAGACGATCGTGCGCCGCAGCTGTGGATCGAACGCAACCTGCGGATCGGTATTGAGCGGAAAGACGACGAAGTACGGAATGTCCTGCGGCTGGTCCACGCCGAACAGGACCGTCGAGTTGTTCACCCCGGCGCGCAGGCCGTTCGTCAGGCGATCCGAGACGTTCCAGTTCCATCCGACAACGCCAAAGTGCACGGAGCTCGACGTGAAGCCGGTCGCGACCTGGTTGAAGCTGCCGTCGATGTCCGAGCGCGCGTCACGCTCGCCCGTGTACTGGTAGACCGCCTCGATCTTGTGCCGGTCGTTGATGACATAGTCGATCCGCGTCGTTCCCTGGTTGCGATTCGTAGGCGTCGACTTGTTGAAGCTGTAGCCCGACGTCACAAGTCCGTCGCCGGCGAGATCGCTGTTTGGCAACGGCACCTGGGTCAGGAGTGACTGCGTGATCGGATCGAGTGAGAACGTCTTCAGCTGGTGCAGGTTGACCGAGCGCACCTGGTTCGTGACCGAATCGAGGTACTGGAAGACTCCTGCGCGCGCCTCGGGCGTGAGCACGGTCGTTGTGAACGGCGTGGCCGAACGCTCGCGGAAGCCTTCGTATGCCCCAAAGAAGAAAAGCTTGTTCCGTCCGTCGTAGAGCTTGGGAAGGTAGACCGGACCGTCGACGGCAAATCCGAACTGATTCCTGATGAGCTGCGGACGGTCGATATGCGGCGTCGCGGCGTTGTTGAACCAGTCGTTCGCGCCGAGGGCGTCGTTGCGGTGGTACTCGAAGACCTCGCCGTGAAAATCATTGGTGCCCGACGGAGTGACGATACGGATCGACGACGCGCCGGCCTGATCGGGCCCGGCGTTCTGCGACGTCACCGAAAACTCGCTCACACCAGATACGGTCGTCCGATTCGGCGAGAATGACAGGGCGTTCTCGCGAACGGCATAGTCCTGAATAGGAATCCCGTCCTGAGTCATGACACCGGACGACGTGCGCTGGCCGTTGATCGTCACGCCGGCGCGGCCGTTGGGGATGCTGACGCCCGCCTGAAGCTGGATGAGCTGCAACGGGTCGCGGCCATCGAGCGGGAGGTCCGAGACCTGCTTTGGCGTGACGGTATTCGTGAGCTCGGCGTTCGTCGACGAGACGATGTTCTCGCCCGCGGTGACCGTAACGCTCTCGGAGATGCCGCCCGGTGCGAGCTCGGCAACGAGACCGTACGTCCTGCCGACGTCGATCACCACCTGCTCGAACACGGATTTCTGAAAATTCGTGGCCTCGACGTTGACCGTGTAGCTTCCGACAGGAAGAAGCGCGAACGTAGCCACGCCTGTCTCGTTCGACACGGCGGTGGTCGCCTGGGCGGTGCCGATGTTCGTCGCGGTCACGGTTGCGCCGGCAATCGCGGCGCCGGCCTGGTCCTTGATCGTGACGATGAGACTGCCGTTGGAACCCTGGGCGGCCAGCACGCGACCCGAGCCTGTGAAGATCGGGCCGGCGGCGATCACCGCAAAGAGCGCGATGAGTGCCAAGATTTTGCGCGTCGTAGTGTGATCATTCATTGGAATCTCCTTGCTCTGCAGCGTCCCTTGCGAGGCGCGTGCACCCTGCTGGTATGGCGCACCGGTATGTCGTTTCCGGCACGTCCGTGCGTCGCGGTGGTGCAACGCCCGTTCCAGTGGATGCAAAGCGCGGAGATCGTTGAAATCAGGAGGGTTGCGGGTTCGGCGGGGTCGTGATCGTCCGAGATTCTGAACCAGAAAAATGGACAAATCCGAAACTCGAATTTCTTATAAACTGTTGATTACACGGACTTTACAATCGTTACTCCGTTTGAGGTTTGTTAATGATCGGCCGCGCCGTCGCCAGCGTTCGTGGAGCGTTCGCCGAAGCGGCGCGCCGCAAGCGCGATTGGCAGGCCAATCAGGAACATGTGGACCAGCAGGCCAGTGATCAGGACGTCCAACGCGAAGGAGCGCCGGGGCGGCACTCGCGAGAGCGGAATCACGACAAGGTTCATGAACGCATAGACGAGCGTCCCGAAGGTGATACCGCAAGGAACCGCGCGTGCGGTGAGGATTCGAATGTATCGGCTTGTCGCGACGTACACGGCAGCGGCGCTGAACGCGATGAAGAAATGGAGCGCGAGGCCAAGGGCAGCGGTCGGCGCCCCGCCTGTGAACGAATCCTCCCCAAGCAATCCGCTTGCGACGGATTGCAGGATCCGGCTCGGCGGGGCTCCAAAACGAAAACCGTAGTAGGTGATGGCGTAGGTGATGTCGCAGACACCCGCCACACCTCCGCCAACGAGCACGGCGACGACGTTCCGGCGCGAGATGATCGGCATGCCCGTCTGAACGTGGGACGGGGCGTCGGCTTGCGGCAACGGGTGGGATTTTGCACCGCGATACGCAGCGGCCGATTGTCGCCAGACGCGCCCGGAGGACTTGCCCCCGGGGACTCGAGCGCGAGACGATGCGGCCGTGCATAGAAGCACTCTCACCGATCTCTATCGACACATGGAGTGGGCCGACGCGACGGTGTGGGCCGCGGTTCTTTCGACCGATGCCGCACGGAGAGACGACAAGTTGCGCGGGACGCTTTACCACCTGCACATGGTGCAACGGGCGTTTCTGCGGGTATGGCGCGGCGAGCCGCGCGACATCCCGTATCCAACGTTCGACGACGCCGACTCGCTGAAGGCGTGGGCGCGAACATATTACGTGGAAACGGCGGACGTCCTCGGCGGCTACACTGATGAGCAGCTGGCTGCAGTGATGCCGGTTCCGTGGGCTTCGATGGTCGAGCGTCGAATCGGCCGACCTCCGGGGCCGACGTCGATGGGCGAGACGGCGCTTCAGGTGGCTCTCCATACCCAGTATCACCGTGGACAGGTCAACGCGCGGCTCCGCGAAGTGGGCGGCACACCGCCGCTCGTGGACTACATCGCGTGGGTCTGGCTCGGCCGGCCAGCGGCTGAGTGGCAGGACGAAGCGTCGTAGGCCGAACGTCGCGACCGAGCGCGGCAACGTCCGACAACCGAATCGAAGCCGCCGACATCATGGGTTCGACACTTGGCTCGCGACGAGCGCTTCGCTGTTCGCATCGATGTGCAATCGCGCGGGCACGCGGCTGGGATGTGAGGAACTTGAATGTCGTTTCGCGCCAGTGCTCTCGTCGCGATGGCAGTCGCGATCGTGGTTCTTGCGGTCTCGCCCGCAACGGCGCAGTCGCCAGTGGAGACTTTCCCGCTCACTGAGGGAACGTACTGGGTGTACGAGGGCACAACGCGATCGCAGGGCGTCGACCAGCAGGCCGAGACGCAGCACGTAACCTGCCGGATGGAGGTCACGAGAACCATTCGCCGGGGTGCGATGACCGTTGCGGTCGTCACGGGATACCCCGGCGACCTTCCGTGGTCCGACTCGGACGCTGGTGATTTTGAGAACCTGCTCGTCAGAACGGCGTCCGGCGACTACTACCTTGTATCGGGTGTCACACCGGACGAGGTGTTCGACGCCTCGAACGATCTTGCCAAACTCCCGGAGTTTCTCACCGATCGCGCGGAGCTCGTTCTCGATACCCCGCTGACTCCCGGCAAGTCATATGCTCCGATGGAGCCCGAGATAGAGCGAGACGACACGTGGTATGCGTGGCACGTCGACAGTCGGCGGCAGGCGCATCTCAGCCGTGTTCGGGGCGTGTCCCGGTCGCGGCTCGTTACGAAATACCGGCTCGCCCTGCGAACGCTCCCCGATCACATCATTGTCGAGTTCGTGCCTGGTATCGGCGTTTCCCGATACATCTATTCACACCATGGAACGGTGATGGACGTGGACATGCGTCTCGTCCGGTTTCATCGAGGGGCGTAGTCGCGCTTTCGTAGGCGTGGCGCCGCGCCGGCAAGAGACCTCCGTTGGGGCGCCCCGATTCGGGCGATCCTACGATCCGATCAGTTCGCAGAACTTCTTCAGATCGATGTTCCCGCCAGAGACGATCGCGACGATCGGACCCTGTCCGGCCTTGCCGGTCAAGGCGGCCGCCACCGACAGTGCGCCAGCGCCCTCGGAAATGACCCGCGCCTTTTCGGCCATCAAGCGCATTGCCTTCCTGGTCTCGTCAAGACTCACGACGATGCACCCGTCCACGACAGGCTTCATCCGCTCCCACATCCGTGGAAAGACGCTCTGACCGCCCGCGCCGTCGACAAAGGTCGGCTTCCACCCTTGGAAGACCTGTGGAGATCCCTTTTCAAGCGAAAGCGCCAGGGGAGCGGCCGTCTCGGGCTCGGCGCCCCAGACCTTGATTCTCGGATTGAGCGCCTTGAGCGCGCTGCCGACGCCTGTAATCAAACCGCCGCCGCCTATGGCGCCGATGACGGCAACCGTGTCGGGCGCGTCTTCAAAGATCTCGAGACCCATCGTTGCGTGTCCGGTGATGAAGTCGTGATCGTCGAAGGGATGGACGAACGTTCCGTCGACTCCGGGATATGACCGGTCATCGAGTGCCTGCCAGGCAACCTCGTAGGGCACGGGGACGAGGTTTGCGCCGAGCGCGCGCATGCGCTCGATCTTCGACTCCGGGGCAGTTTCGATCACGACCACGGTACACGGTACGCCGGCCTTTCGAGCTGCGTACGCCACGCCCTGTCCTGCGTTTCCGGCGCTGATCGTCCACACGCCGCGGCCGCGTTCCGACTCCGACAGCATGGCGACCGCGTTGGCGGCGCCACGCAGCTTGTAGGCGTTGATCGGCTGCAGGTTCTCGAGCTTGAGCCGGATGTCCGGGAAGCCCGGTCCCATCTCGAGTCGGACGAGCGGCGTCCGCGTAATGGTGTTCGCGATTCGTTCGCGGGCTTGGCGAACCTCGGCAAGGTCGATTGGACGTATCGCGTCAAGTTCCGTAGGCATGGCGTGTCACATTCCAGGGGGCGAGTACGATCCGACTTCATAACGGAATGGATTGACGGATGCAATAGACGAGATTTTGGGCGGAGGCGGCGTTCGCGCGCTTTCATTGGCGAATCGTTGCTCGTAGACTGCAGATTCGGCGAGCGAGGGTGCGATGCACGCGATACCTGCCGGTGCATCGGGGTTCGATCAACTCGGCCGTGTCGCGGCCCGGAGGTCAAAATGAGATTCGCCGTTGTTGCTGGGCTCTCGCTCGTAGGTGTCGTTGCGCTGCTTGTCACAGATGCGCAGTCGATGCCGCGACGCGTCGTTGCTTCGAATGTGGATGATTCTGCGGTGCGGGCGGCGGCGACGCGGGCTGTCGAACTGATGCAGCAATCGCAGGTGACATGGAGGAAGGCGCAGACATGCGCGTCCTGCCATCACGTCTTGGAGCCGCAGATCCCCTTGCAGCTGGCGCGCGAGCGTGGTGTCGCCGTTGACGAAAGGATATTTCGGGAGACTGACGTCGCCGCACTGTCATACCTGGGCGATTTTGACCTTGCGGTGCAACGGACAGATTATGTCGACGTGTTCTTTGACGGCTGGGCGCTTGTCGCGGCGCACGACGCTGGCCTGAAGCCCGGACCATCGACGTCGGCTTACAGTCAGTTCATCGCGGCTGCTCAACGTTCCGACGGGAGTTGGCTGTCGACGGACGGCAGGCCGCCGCAGGCGTATTCACCGTTTTCGGCGACGGCCATTTGCGCGAAGGCGATTGGAATGTATCTCCCTTCGGCCTTGGAGGGCGAACGAAGCGAGCGCATGCGCCGCGCCAGAGAGTGGCTTGCGCGTAACAAGCCGCGGGATACGGAGGATCGGGCATATCAGCTGCTCGGGCTGAAATGGACAGGCGCGAGCAAGGCGGCGTGTTCGGATGCGGCGCGGCAACTGCTCCTCGAGCAACACGAGGACGGCGGATGGTCGGAGCTGTCGTGGCGAGCGAGCGATGCCTACTCGACGGGTCTGGCGCTGTATGCGCTGTACGAGTCGGGCGAGTTGCCGGTCCGGGATCGCGCTTACCAGCGTGGTGTGCGGTGGCTTCTCGATACGCAGATGCCTGACGGATCGTGGCACGTGGCGTCCCGGTTGCATCCGCCGGCACCGGTCAGTCCGCCGTACTTCGAAAGCGGGTTTCCTTATGGTCACGATCAGTTCGTGTCGATGATGGGCACGACGTGGGCAGCGACTGCGTTGCTGCAGACGCTCCCGGTTTTGCGCGGTTCGGGTGGGGCGGAAATGCCGCTTGCGGGGGTCGGTGGCGGAGATCGGGCGGAGTGGATCGAGGTTGCGTTGAATGGAAATGCGCGTGAGCTCGCTCGACTGCTCGACAAGGGGCTCGATCCGAATGTGAAAACAGCGCAGGGGACGTCGGCGCTGATGCTTGCGGCTCGCGACTTGGACAAGGTGAAGTTGCTTGTTGCGCGCGGAGCCGACGTGAATGCGGCAGCTCTGACGGGCATCACGCCGTTGATGGTTGCGGCGCATTTTCACGGAAACGTTGAGACGGTGCGGCTGCTGCTCGCAAGCGGTGCAAAGCCGAATTCGCCGCCGGGTGTCGAGGTTCGAAATGAAGCGTCCGCGGTGTTTTTTGGCTTGTTTGCGCGGGATCCGGCCATCGTCCGCGTGCTGCTTGACGCGGGTGCCGAGCGCGACAAGAGGATGAAGGTCCTTGGAATGACTCCGCTCACCCCGCTCGCGTGGGTGGCATCGAGCGGTGATGACGACGTGCTTGCGTGTCTGGTTGAGCATGGCGTCGACCCAAATGCTTCGGATGACAGCGGGGTGTCGGCGTTGGGGTGGGCAGCGATCTACAACCGGGTCGCTGCGGTGGACGTGTTGATACGGGCCGGCGCGAACGTGAACTTCGTGGACGGGTTTGGAATGACGCCGGCGATGTATGCGGCGTCGGTCGACTTTGGCGATTCGGCGGTGTTGAAGCGGTTGATCGCGGCTGGCGCAGATCTGGGTGTGAAGAACAGGGAGGGACGGCGCGCCTCGGATCTGGCTCGGGGGTATGGGCATGTGCTGCACGCGAGCGTTCTGTCGGCGGGATCGGGGGCACGGTAGTGTCGTGTCGGGGACTGTCGTGTCGGGGACAGGCCTTGTCATGTCTCATGTCGGGGACAGGCCTTGTTGTTTGTCGTGTCAGGGACAGTCTTAGTAGGGATCGTGCAGGGGACAGCCTTAGTTGGGTGCGCAGACGTCATCGGATTGAGCTTTCAGCCATTGGCTGTTTGATTGCATTGATCAAACTGGATTCATAACGTGACAAAGCACTTACTCAGGATTGCGTCTGCTATTGAGATGGCGACGGGTGTGTCGCTGATGTTCGTGCCGACGGTCGTTGTGCGGCTGCTGCTTGCGGGGGACTTGTCCGGCGTGAGTGTGCCGGTCGGACGTGTGGCGGGACTTGGGTTGTTGTCGCTGGGGATCGCGTGCTGGCCGGGGCGGGAATCGGGCGAACGCGATTCGACTGCGCTCACGGCTATGTTGGTCTACAACGCGCTAGTCGCAGCCTATCTGGTTGTTCTTGGAATCCGGGGATTCTGGGTCGGGCCGCTCTTGTGGCCGGCGGCGGTGGCGCATTGCGTGTTGTTGGTCCTATTGGCGGGGACAGCCCTACGCAAGAAGTAGGGACGCAACTCTTCCGCTCTTAGCTCGATAGTAGTGCGTGGCACGCCTCGCTCGAAACCGGTTCTGGGCCACTACCGCCCAGGCCAACGGTCTGCACCACGTCACAAACCGCGGTGTTGGACGCAATGCGCTGTTTCGTTCGGCCGCCGATCGACTTGTGTTTCTCTCAATGCTCGCGTCGTTCTGTCTCGACGACGGACTTCGAGTTCACTGCTTCTGCCTGATGACAAACCACTTCCACCTCCTCGTCGAGGATCCACGCGGCATGCTCTCCCGCATGATGCTGCGGCTTGGCACGGCATATGCCCGCTTTGTCCGCGATTCGTCGGGATGCCGCGGCGACGGGCACGTCTTTGGTGACCGTTTCTTCAGCCGCCGCATCGGTTCGGCGCGCGATTACCAGACCGTTGTCGATTACATCCTGCTCAATCCGATGAGATGCCGCGAGCCACTTGCCAACTCCCCTGCCAGCTACCTGTGGTCGAGTGCTGCGATCCATGTCTCCGAGATTCAGTCATCAACGGGTTGTACTGCGTTGGTTGAGCTCTTTGGAGGAATCGAGGCGCTTCTTGACACGCTGCCACGGCCGAGGACTACGCGGCTTGAGCGGGTGCGGCGACAGCGGTTTGAATGTCTTGTCGCCGGCGACTGGCTGGACCCGGACGTGTCGCGGCAGGGTCGGACGGGCGTGCAGTTCGTGACGCACCTGCGGATGCGTGTGGGCGAAACGCTCGATCATCTATTCCCGGAATTGGTAATCGCGGATGCGTCACCGCCGGCAGTGAGTGAGTCCGAGCCGCCACCGTTGGCGTGTCCGACGTATCGGGGGCACAGGCGATCGATTGTGCTTGACGCCCTCGACCGGATCGCAGGACGTCTCATCGAGCGTGGCGAGATTCTTGCCTACGCGCTGTGGCGGTTCGGGGCCGAGGGGGAAAGGCGCATCGCGTCAACGCTGACGACTTCGACAGACCTCGCTGGGCAATCGATAGACCGGATACGGGCTGAACGACTAACGTGCAAGTCCACGAACGAAGTACTCTCGAGGCTCGAGCAGCGACTCACGTTTGATCTGCGCGGCGCTCCATGGCGCGTTTGAACGCCCGGTAGCGACAGTCAGCGTCTGCGATCATAGATCGGAGTTCCAGCCCGACAGGCCAAGACGGCGGAGACGTATTAGCAGCCGAGAGGTCTCTCCACCCCTTTCTCACCGTACCGAAGCCGATCGGAGCCCGTCAGCAGCCAGGCGGCGCCCGGTCGCAAGCGAGCTCGCCTTCGCATTCGAGCACCAATGGGACACCGCATGGCCAGGAGCTCATCATCTGCCTCACTGTGGCAGGGCTGTCCCCGTCACACTGTGGCAGAGCTGTCCCCGTCACGAGTCACACGATGGCGCAGGGCTGTCCCCGTCACAACTGCGCTAAGATTCGACTCATGCAGCCAACCGCCGAAGCCGCACGCCGCCTTCTCAACCACGAGAACACCGGAGTCCTCTCCACGCACTCGCGCGACATCAAAGGCTATCCGTTCGGATCGATCGCACCCTACGCGCTCGACCATCGGAGCGCACCGTGCATGCTGCTCAGCGACATCGCACAACACACCCGCAACATACACGCCGACGCGCGCGTCTCGCTGACCGTCTTCGACCGGTTCGCCCAGGATCCCCAAGAGAGCGGCCGCATCACGTGGATCGGTAACGCAGAACCTGTCCCCGCATCCGACACCTCAGCGCGGGCGCGATACCTGCGTCACTTTCCGTGGTCCGAGTCGTACTTCGAAACGCACGACTTTTCGCTCTACCGCATCCGCCTCGTCCGGGCCCGCTTCATCGGAGGCTTCGGCCAGATCCACTGGATCGAACCCGACGCGATGCTCGTCGACAATCCGTTCCGCGACTCCGAAGACGCCATCGTCGACCACATGAACATGGATCACCAGCGCGCACTGTCACGCTACTGCGAACTGCTCGGCGAACCAGCTGCCGAGCAAGTCGCCATGACTGGAATAGACCACGCCGGCTTCGACATGCTCGTAGGAAAGAGAAAGCTCAGGTTCGACTTCAACATCCCCGTCCACACCGCAGACGAGGCACGCGCCGCGCTCATCGCTCTCGCCAGACAATAAGAACTCGGAAAGCCGCCCACCACCACACCAGAAACTCCCGCCGAGAACGCCCGACTTTTTTCAACCTCCGTGACGTCTATACGGACGTCGACAGAGATTCAGGCCGCGAATGGTCAGGCGTGGACGCGCGCCGACGACCAGGCTTCCAAATCAAGGAGATTCGACATGATTCGCACCGGCAAGCTCTTCGCCACGCTTCTAATGACGTGCCTCGCACTCTTCGCAATCCAGGCAAGCGTATTCGCCCAATCCAACGACCCACTCGGTGCCCGCGTCCGTGGACGCATCACATCGATCACGGACAATTCGATTGTCGTCGAACGACGCGACGGAACCTCCGCAACCATCACGACGAGCTCCGAAACCACGTTCGTCCGAAACGGTCAACCGGCAACGCTCGACGACTTTCTCGAAGGCGACGGAGTCACCGCACGCGGCAGCCTCGACCCCGGCGGCACGCTCGTCGCCAGAGCCGTTCGCGGCACCGATCGACGACCGAATCCCGATGTCGCACGAATTGCCGGCGTGGTCGTCAGCGTTGACCCCGCTCAGAGCGCGATCACCATCACAACCGAGGCAGGATCGACGGCCGTCATCTATGCTACTCCCGACACCCATATCATCAGAAACCGCCAGCAGGCGACCGTCGCCGATTTTCTCGCGGGCGATCGACTCCGGGCTCGCGGCGAACGCGATCCGAACAATCAATTCATCGCGGAGCGGATACTGGGCGGATCGCCACCAGCACAGTAGCAAACGTCACCGAGAAATCCAGACGGATTCGAAGGTGGAAACGAAGAGGGGCTTGCGTGTTTTCCACACAAGCCCCTCTTCTGTTTACATCTGTCCGCCGCCGGTACACGGCGGATTGTTGAGAATGTTGCGATCGCGAATCACGTACCGTGCGTTGTTCGTGAGATCCCGAATCGTCGCCGTGCACGTGTGCGAAGCATAGTTGAGGTTCAAGTCGAGCCGTGACGTCGGACCGTCGTGATCGTACGCGATCAGCGAATGTCCAGGCACGTCATGCACGTACTCTGCAACTCCGGTTACCGTCTGCCCCGTCGCCACGATCGTCAACTGCCAGGCGCCATAGTTCCCGCTCATCGGATTGGTATCGATCGCGATGATGTTGCCCGTCCCATCATCAACACAGCAGACCGTAAACGTCGACGTAACGACCGAGACCTGGAACGAGCACGTCGCCGTGTTATCGCTCCCATCCATCGCCGTGCACGTGACACTCGTAGTCCCAAGCGGGAACGTCGAGCCGGACGGCGGCGAGCAAACCACCGACGGCGTGGAGCAGTTGTCGGTTGCAGACGCCGTGTAGTTCACCACGGCTCCACCCGATCCGGATGGATTCTCGCCGACGGTGATGTTCCCAGGACACGTCAGCGTCGGAGGTGTGACATCCGCCCCCTGTGGTCTGTACACGTGCTCGCTGATGAACGTATGCACATTGCGGCCAAAGACGCCTCCCGTGCTCCAGATCTCGCCGCCAGCACGTCCGGTTGTCGCGAGGTATCCGGCCTGATTCCCCTGACGATTCCCAGGGAGGTCAGGAGGCGACGCGATCCACGTACCACCCGGCCACGCCGACACGTCAAGCTCGTTCACGATCTTGTTGGCGTCAAAAAATCCGCCCGCATTGTCTTCGCCGCCCAACGCATAGATCTTCGACCCAAAGCTCGCGAGGCCAAAATCGGCACGCGCCGGTGTCCACGCCGGTCCGACAGTCCACGTGCCTGGCGCCGACGACATATCAAGTCGCATTGACACGGTTGAATTCGCAGCCGGTGATGCTCCGAAACTGCCGATGCAATACAGATACTGCCCTACCTGCACGTAGCCGCCGAGCAAGTAACCACTTGGCGCCGCCGTGCCCGCGCTCCATGAGTTTCCGGCAATGTTGTAGACCTCGACGTCCGTCGTCGGGCCTGCCGACCCTCCGCCCACAATGAAGACATTGCCGTTGAACGCGCCAGCCGCGGCGCCGTATCGGTCAGCTCCAACCGGAACCGCGGGTCCACTCGTCCAGCTGTTGCCCGCGATGTCATAGATGGCAAACGCATTGCCACCAGCTCCTTGGGCAAAGTAGATCTTTCCACCGATCTGGGCTGCAGCACTCGCCTCGCCAGGAATCGGGACCGCCGCGAGCGGGGTCCACGCGTTCGTTCCAGTGTTGTACCTGTTGCACGTGTTGACGACACTGCCGTTGTCGACGCCGCTCATGACATAGAGATCTTCGCCAACCTGCGCAAACGCGTACCTGCAGATCGTCTCCGGATAACTGGTCGCCGAGAACCAGGGATTCGTGCATGCCTGCTGACCAGTCGGTCCCGCCGTCCCGTCGGTCCGCATGGCCCCGGCAACAGGCTGCTCACTCACCGGCTGAGCCTGCTTTGACGCGACGCCAGCCGAACCATCGAGCGGCTGCAGATGCATCACCGCGCCGCCAAACGCCGCGTTCGATTCGAACACGGGCACAAAGAGGTTTCCGTCCGCCGCGCGCACAAGGCCGCCACGCGGATCACCAGCACCGTCGAAGCCATAGAGAACCGAGTACTCCGCGGTATCGGTCCGGACGCTGAACACTTCGCCGAGTCGGTTCTCGACGCTCGTAAACGCCGTTCCGAGAACCCGTCCGTCGCGAGCAACTGCAAGCGACTGCGGACGGCTCTTGTCGGTGAGCGCAGACGTGTCACGCTGGCTCGCGGTGAACGCCCGGACACGCTCAAAGCGCGTTCCATCCGGCGAAATACGGAACATCGTCCCGTTGTTCCATACTCCGCCCCAGCTCGTCGTTCCGTACAGCAGGCCGTCCGCGCCTCTCACGAGTTCAAACGCCGGAACGGCTCCTTCCGCCACCGCAAATTCGTGCAACGAGCGGAACGACGTTCCGTTCGGCTTGACCACGAAAATCGTGCCGAGATCGGCGCGGCCACCCGCCTGCGTCGTTCCGTACAAGAGTCCCGTTCCGGGATCCATCAGAGAAGCCGCGGGCGCCATGCCCTCGGTCAGAGCAAAGCTGTGGATTACACGAAACGATCCGGTCTGATCGATCTGATAGATCACACCGCGACCAGCTTCCCCGCCGATGCTCGCCGTGCCGACGAGCGTGCCGGTCCGCGTCTCGACAAGTCCCGCCAGAGGACGGCCGCCATCCGCACCGCCGGTGAACGAGTAGACGGTCGAAAACCCGCTGCCATCCGGCAAAACACGATAGACCGTACCCGACGACGACGCTCCGCCATCCGACGTGACCCCGTACAGGAATCCGTCGCGAGCACGCACCAGCATGCCTGCCGGCCGCGCTCCGTCCGCGCCGCTAAAGTCATGCAGCACACGGACTTCGCCGGACGGATCGATCCGCACGACCGAACCGAGAACGGACTGGGCATCACCGCGCAAAATCCCGGCGCCAAAATACTCGCCGTTTGCACCGGCTGTGAGTCGAACGCCGATCGGCGCGCCCCCAGGGCGCAGCGTCGGCGCACTCGCGCGCGGCGTGCGCGTAACTGGTGCAAGCCGGGTCGCTGCCGCGCCTGACGTTGAAGTGAAAGAGCCGAAGACGAGCGCGAGTATGCACAACTGCACGCCGCTGCGCCCACCGAATGACAGCACATACGGGTTCATGTGGTTTCTCTCCTGGGGGGTGCTCGTGCGAATTGCCGAGGACCCGATTCTGTTTGGAGTTGCTACTGCCTGTACCAACCGTGGGAAATAAGGGAGCAGTTGGGGAAGCACCTTGTTCGGTACACAGAAAGTAACGATCGAGAGTTGCAGTGTCAACGGCCCCGCTTCGTTGGACTTGCCGCAACTATATGATGAATAAGGTGCAACATGGCAAGCGCGGGACGCCAACGCAACACACAATCGGCGTTTGGCCGATGCACGAGACACCGCGACCCCGGCACGTATCCGCTGCCTCGAGCCGTAGTTGATCAGCAATGCCGGACGTAGCGCGTGTATTTTCAATTGGGCGTCGCGCTCCATGTGTTCAGTGACTCGTGCCTCGTGAGGGCGGACCGGCCTCGAAACTGCAGGAGGCTGCTCGATAGGGCGTCTGCTGTGACAGTCGAGCGATCGTCCGGTAGCGCGAGGACATCACGCACGAGATCCGTCGACCTCTTGTGTGGAGTCGTCCACGTCCAATCTCGCCGCGCCGGGAACATTGAGGAGGGTTCATCATGGAAGTTCAAACGGTGGCCTCGACGCACACGACGTGGTTTGGAGTGGCCCGGGCGATTGCGATCGCGTTCGCAGTTCTCGTCGGGTGTGCATCTGCTGATGCCGCAGTCGCCCCCAATGGAAAGATTGCCTATGTGGTTTGTGAGTACAGCGTCGTCACGGGCTCGGACACGTGCGACATCTGGGTCATGAATCCCGACGGTACCGGGCAGACAAACATCACCAACACGCCGGACATCAACGAATCAAATCCCGTGTGGTCGCCAGATAGTCTCAAGATCGCGTTCAACAGCGGCGATACCATTTATTTCAGCGACATCTGGATCATGAACGCCGACGGATCCGGCCGAACGAATGTCACGCAGAATCCGTCATATCAGTTCGGACCCACGTGGTCGGCGACCGGCGACAAGCTCGCATTCGTGCGTAATGTTCCGGGCATAACTATTACGAGCCAGTTCGACATCTTCGTCATCAACGTCGATGGAACCGGTCTGACGAACATCACCGACTCCGACTATGACGAACTCGATCCAGCGTGGGCTCCGAGTGGCTTGAGGATCGCGTTTGCCGCGGTACGGATGACGGAGCCGGGTGGAGGTGGCGACTGGGAGATCGTGACCGTCAATACCGATGGCACGGCGGAGATCAACCTGACAGCCGCAACGGGGGGCACCCAAGAGGACCGGGCGCCAACGTGGTCTCCCGATTCGACCATGGTGGCGTTCATGAGCGAGTACGACGCCATCTGCTGCGGTGACTGGGAGATATGGGCAGTCAACGCGGACGGCACCGGCATTACGAACCTCACGAATCTGCCAACGGCCGCCGACTGGTATCCGAGCTGGTCCCCCGACGGCACGCTCATCACGTTCTCGAGCAATCGCGACGCCCTCTTTGGCGGACAGTTCGACATCTACAGCATCGCTGCGCCGACGGTCTTGCCCCCGCCCCCGCCTCTCCAGCGAGCGGCTTCCGTCGCCACAACTCCCGCACCTGCGACGCGATTGACGACGAGCGGCAACTGCGGCGATCCGTCGTGGGGACGCGTGCCGGCAGGCCACGCGAGCACTCCGGGAGTGTCAGTGGATTCGACCGGCGCTTGGTTCCTTCGAAACAGTATGTCGGCCGGAAATGCAGACTATGTCTTCACGTACGGTGTGGGCGGTGCGAACACGGAGAAGCTTGGAGGCGACTGGGACGGCAACGGGACCTGTACGCCTGGACTGTACGATCCATCGACTGGCGTGTTCTTCCTGAAGAACTCGAACTCGAGCGGACCGGCCGACCTGACGTTTTCCTTTGGGGCCGGGAATGCGGGGTACATTCCAATCGTTGGCGACTGGAACGGTGACGGCGTCGACTCGATCGGCCTGTATCAACCGCTCACTGGTGCGTTCTTTCTGAGGAATTCGAACACGAGCGGTCCCGCCGATGTGACGTTTGCGTACGGCGCTCCAGCGGCCGGACTTGTTCCGATCGCCGGCGACTGGAATGCCGACGGTCTCGACACCATCGGGCTGTATGCCGGTTCGAGCGGCGCGTTCTTCCTGCGAAATTCGAATACATCGGGGGCCGCGGACCTGATGTTTACGTACGGAGGAACGAACAGGAAGCCGATCGCCGGCGACTGGGACGGCGACGGCCGCGACACGATTGGCGTCTACGACGCCGCAACGGCGGGCTGGTTCGTCAGAAACTCGAACTCGCCGGGTGCGGCGAGCGCGGTCTTTGGATACGGACCGCCGAATTCGAGCCCCGTAACTGGTGACTGGGACGGCAATTAGCGGATTGTTCGGAATGACGCGGCGTTGACGGGAACCGGTGACGGGGACAGCCCTGCGCACGGGTGGTGACAGGGACAGCCTTGCGCAGCGGGTGACGGGGACAGCCCTGCGTACCAATCGGTCAGGTGACGCGGCGACGGCGGACCGGCGGCGGGGACAGCCCTGCGCACCGGGGCCCGTCGTCTCGCGTCAGCGGGCGATCGGCTGATTCCTGAGAAGATCCGCGAACGTACCCCGACGCCTGATGATCCGAGCCGAGTCGCCATCCACAAGGACCTCGGCCGGCATCGGCCGCTCGTTGTACTCGCTCGCCATCGAGAACCCGTACGCGCCGGCGTCCAGGATCACCATCAGGTCACCGGCCGACACTCGCGGAAGATCGCGCTTCGAAGCCAGGATATCGCCCGTCTCGCAGACGTCGCCGGCAATCTCGACCGTCACGGCCTCACCGTCCCGCCCGATCGCGCGCACACGATGGTACGCACCGTACATCGCCGGCCTGACGAGCGTGTTGAAACCGGCGTCCACATTCACGAACGTGTGCAGCGGAGTCGTCTTCACCGAGTTCACCCGAACCAGCAGAAAGCCCGACTGGGCCACAAAGAAACGGCCCGGCTCGAGCCACAACAGCGGCTCGTACCCGAGCGCCGCGACACCCTCCTTCCAGATCGGAGCAAGCGCCGCCGCCAGGTCGTCAGGCTGCATGACCTTTTCGTCGTCGTGGTACGGAATCCCCAGCCCGCCCCCGAGATCGACGAAATCGAGCCGAATCCCCAGCCGATCCTTGAGCTCCTTGACGAACGCGAGCATCTTTCGCGCCGTCAGCTCGTACCCTTCGGTCTCGGTAATCTGGGATCCGATGTGGCAGTGAATGCCTGCGATCTTCACATGCTTCAGCTGCTGCGCGCGTTCGTACGCCGCGAACGCGATGCCGTCCGTCAGGTGAAGGCCGAACTTCGAATCCTCGATCCCGGTGTTGATCTGATGGATCGTGTGCGGATCCACGCCCGGGTTGATCCGGAACGAGATCCGTGCGGTCGTGCCCAGCCGCGCAGCGGCCCGGTCGACCTGCTCCAGTTCGTCGCGCGAATCGACGTTGATCGTCACACGATTCCTGAGCGCCAGATCGATCTCGGCCGGCGACTTTGACGAACTCGTGAACATGATGTCGGCGCCGCGAACGCCAACCTTTCTTGCCATCTGTATCTCGCCACCCGATACCACCTCGGCGCCGGCACCATGACGCACGAGCATCGAGAACAGCGTCAGATTCGTGTTCGCCTTGATCGCATAGAAGATCCGCATGTCTGC
This sequence comes from Blastocatellia bacterium, assembly GCA_044224215.1. Taxonomy (GTDB): domain Bacteria; phylum Acidobacteriota; class Blastocatellia; order UBA7656; family JADIYM01; genus DAOMFM01. Next base: position 5,169 of record JBGAKX010000028.1, on the reverse strand, counting down.
AAACCGAGGTGCGAATGCATCGTGCAGGAGGCGGAACTGGCGGTCGATCGTTGCGCGGTCATAGACATAGAGCGGCGTGCCGTACGCATCCGCAAGCCGGTTGAACGCCGCAACGCACGCCGGTTCCGAGGCCCGATTCGACCGCGCGAGCTCGAGCCCGTCGTGGAGCGTCGAACGCGTCCCCGCGGATGCTCCGACGGCGAGCGCAAACAGGACAACGAGGGTCAGTGACCTCGGACAACGCGGCGATTTCATTGGTACGGCTCCTTGGAGGGCGTCTGGCGCGTGACATCATCCCGAACGATTCGGGCCGTGACAATCCGTTTCGCACACCCACGGCGCCGTTGCGCAAGGCTCATGGCACAACCGCAGTCCCGCAGTCGTGTGCGCCGTCGCCCTGCCACAAGTCCGATCCGGACCCGAGCGCACCGTGCGGGTTTTTGCCCGATCTGTGGGGCAGTCCGCCCAAAACACCTGTGCAATTCGTTGATTGTGAACGGCCAACGCGTCCCAATCCGCATCATGACCGGCCGACGTCAGCCTTGGTACGAATCGTGCGTAGTGTGAATGGCGAGACCAACCCGGGATCCCAGGATCGTCGGATCCCGGCGAACGAGCCAGGAGTGTGACCGGATTCGGAGGTTCCCATGAGCGACACAGCCAACAGAGAGATCGCAACTCGCCTCGACGAAGTGGCGCAACTGCTCGAGGAACAGGGCGCGAATCCGTACCGCGTTCAGGCCTACCGCCGCGCCGCCGATACCGTCCGCAATCTGAAGCAACCCGTGGCTGAAATCGTCAACTCGCAAGGCCTTGCCGGGCTCGACGCGCTCCCCGGCATCGGCGCAAGCCTCGCCCGCTCCGTCCGAGAGCTCGTCGTGTCAGGACGGCTGCCGATGCTCGAAAGGCTCAGAGGCGAGAGCGATCCGATCTCCCTGCTCGCATCCGTCCCCGGCATCGGACGAATCGTCGCAAAGCGGTTGCACGACGAACTCGGTCTCGAATCGCTCGAAGGCCTCGAGGAAGCCGCGTGGGACGGCCGTCTCGCAACCGTTGCCGGCATCGGCATCAAGCGCCTCGCCGGAATCCGGGATTCTCTCGCAACCCGGCTCGGAAGGGTTCGTCGCGGAGCCGCACCGCAAAACGACGATGAGCCGTCCGTCGCCGAGCTGCTTGGTGTCGACCGCGAATACCGCGTTCGCGCGGCTCGCGGCGAGCTCCGAACGATCGCGCCCCGACGCTTCAACCCGACGAACGAAGCGTGGCTCCCCGTGCTCCACACGACACGTGGGGACCGTCATTACACAGCGCTCTTCTCGAACACCGCGCGCGCCCATCAGTCCGGCGCGACACGCGACTGGGTCGTTCTCTACTTCGACGGCGGTGGCGGCGAACACCAGAACACGATCATCACCGCACGGTATGGACCGCTTGCGGGTCGTCGTATCGTCCGAGGTCGCGAGATCGACTGCGAGCGCTATTACGAGATGACCGAGCGCCCGATGACGCAGCCGGCCGCCGCCGCGCGCCGCACGTTCCTGTAGCCGGAACATCTCACAGCCCGGACCCCCTACCAGTCCATTCCGACGACCGTTCCATCCTCGAGAAGATCCATCTGCTCGGCGTGCGGGACCTTTGGAAGTCCCGGCATGAGCATCATCGCGCCCGCGATGGCGACCACAAATCCGGCGCCCGCCGAGAGATTCGCGTCGCTGATCGTCAGTCGCCAGTCGGTCGGCGCGCCGAGCAGTTTCGGATTGTCCGAGAACGAGTACTGCGTCTTGGCGATGCACACCGGCACGTTGCCGTAGCCGAGATCGGCGAACTTCTTGAGCTTCCGACGCGCCAGCGCATCGTACGAAACGTGCGACGCGCCATAGATTTCACTCGCGATGGTCTCGATCTTCTCCTCGAGCGACAGCTCGGCCGCGTACAGCGAATGCACGCCCGTCGCGTCGGACGCGTCCGCCGCCGCCATTGCCTTTTCGGCAAGCTCGAGCGCTCCCTCGCCGCCGTTGCGATAGACGTCGACCCGCGCGCACGGCACGCCGTCTCGCTCGCAGAACGCCTCGATCACTCCGAGTTCCTCCGGCGTATCTGCCGGGAACTGGTTGATCGCCACAACCACCGGCACGCCGAACTTGCGAAGGTTCGACAGGTGGCGCGCGAGATTCGGCAATCCGCGTTCGACGAGCTCCGGTCCCGCGCCCTGCCCTTCGACACCGGCGCCGTGTGTCGCCATCGCACGCGCCGTCACCACGACAACCGCTGCCGACGGTTTCAGACCGGACGACCGCATCACGATGTCAAAGTACTTTTCCGCCCCAAGGTCCGCGCCAAAGCCCGTCTCGTTCACGACGTACTCGCCCAATCCGAGCGCGATGCGCTGCGCAAGCACGCTGCTCGTCCCGTGCGCGATGTTCGCGAACGGCCCGCCATGCACGAGCGCCGGCGTGTTCTCGGTTGTCTGGACGAGGTTCGGCAGCAGCGCCTCGGCGAGCACGACCATCATGGCGCCGGTGACCTTGAGCGCCTCCGCTCGCACGGGCTGACCTTCCATGTCGTATCCGATCACGATCGAGTCGAGCCGGTGGCGCATGTCCGCGCGCGACGACGCAAGCGCGAGAATCGCCATGATCTCGGACGCCGCCGTGATCACGAAACCGGCCTCGCGAGGGACTCCGTTGATCTTCCCGCCGAGTGCGATGACCATCCGCCGCAGCGCGCGGTCGTTCATGTCCATCGTGCGCGGCCATGAAATGTTGTTGATGTCGATCCGCAGAGCGTTGCCGTGATGGATGTGCGAATCGATCGCCGCGGCGAGCAGGTTGTGCGCCGACGTGATCGCGTGAAAGTCGCCGGTGAAGTGAAGGTTGATCTGGTTGGATGGCTCGACTCGCGAGCGGCCGCCACCGGTTGCTCCCCCCTTCATCCCGAACACGGGACCGAGCGACGGTTCGCGCGACGTGATCAGCCCGCGACGCCCATGCTTGCAGATGGCCTGCGCGAGTCCGATCGAGACGACCGTCTTCCCCTCCCCGTGCGTGGTCGGATGGATGGCCGTCACAAGGATCAGCTTGCCCTGCGGCCGAGACGCGGACTTCTCGATCAGATCGAGCGACAACTTTGCGGTGTATCGCCCGTACGGTTCGTAGTCGCTCTCGTCAAGACCCAGCTGCTGTGCAATCTCTCCAATCGGGACCAGCCCAGATGACATCAAGTCGCTCCTCAACGTGTTTTCGCCCGAGCCGCAGGCACAGGCAGGGGAGTGTACCACCGGTCGCAGGTGTGAGAAGATCCGTTCCCTGCACCGGTTTTCTTGATCCACATTGCCACGAAGGAGCCTGCCCCCATGAGTTCTTCATATGGATTGAGCCCTGCATCGCCACAGCGCCTCCTCGCCGGATATCGTCGAGGCGTGCTCGTCCTCCTCGTCACCGTCCTCACGCTCGTGGTGCCTCGAACTGTCGCGCATGCTGATCCCGGCGACATCGACATGGCGTTCGGCACGGGCGGACGCGTTACGACCGACTTCTTTGGCCACCTGGACGGTGCGCGCGACGTCGCCGTTCAGGACGACGGGAAGATCGTCGCGGGTGGTTACATCTCGAAGGAAGCGAACGATCCGAGCATCGACTTCGGCCTTACACGCTACAACCCGGACGGCACGCTCGACGACACGTTTGGTTCCGGCGGGAAGGTGAGAACGGACTTTGCGGGCGATTTCGACGAGATTGAAGCCATCGCCATTCAGCCCGACGGTCGGATCGTCGCGGCGGGGTTTGCGGTCCGTCAGGCGACAGGTTTCGACATGGCCGTTGCCCGGTACATGCCCGACGGGACTCCCGACTCGAGCTTTGGGACCGGCGGGAAGGCAACGTTCGACTTTTTTCAGACCGAAGACTATGCCGAAGCGGTGGCGCTCCTCCCGGGCGGCGCAATCCTTATCGCCGGCGCCGCCGTGACGGACACCGGCGAGGACTTCGCACTTGCGCGAGTGACGGCCGACGGACGACTCGACTCGAGTTTTGGCTCGAACGGCAAGAGGACCTCCGACTTCTTCAACATGGACGACGAGGTCAACGACATGGCGATTGCCGACGACGGCGAAATTGTCCTTGCTGGCGTCGCATACGGCTTTGCGGGCAGAGAGGCGTTTGCAGTTGCGCGATACAGCGCTGAGGGTACGCCGGATTCGACGTTTGGAATTGCCGGTCTGGCTGCGTTTGACGTGGCCGGATTCCAGGGTGCTGCAAACTCAGTAGTCGTCCAACCTGATGGAATGATCGTGATGGGCGGCGCGGCGCGCCAAACGGGACGCGACTTCGGGATTGCACGCCTCACCGTCGACGGCCGGCTCGATGCGACGTTCGGGGAAGGTGGCCTGGTAAAGACCGACTTCTTTGGCTTCGATGACCGCATTGATGCACTCAGGCTGCTCCCGGATGGGCGGATCGTTGCCGCGGGTACTGCGAATCACGGAGCCTCGAGTACGAGCTCCGACATGGCGCTCGCGCGATACAACGCCGACGGCACGCTCGACACGACCTTTGCTGCCGGCGGAATGGTGACACTCGACTTCTTTGCCCGCGAAGATTTCGCAGACGGGCTTGCCGTCGATGCCGACGGAAACTACGTACTCGCAGGTGCCGACTTCACGACGAGTGGCGACCAGAACTTTGCGCTCGCGCGTATCGAGGGCGATCCGGTTGTCGTGGAGCCCGATTTCGCGCTCGCGCTCGCATCGCCGACGCTCACCGTCACCAAGGGCCAGAAAGGTCAGATCGAGGTGCTCGTCAACCGCGTCGGAGATTTCACGCAGGAGGTCTCCGTCAGCGGGCCGGACACGAAGCCGATCAAGGTGAAGCTCACGCCGCCGTCGGCCGCGACGACGGGGTCAAGCGTCACGTTCAACTTCAAGATCAAGAAGAAGGCAGCTGTCGGGAGTTATGACCTCGTGTTTACAGGGATCGACGGGTCGGGACGCTCGCGGATGGTGACGCTGACACTGGTGATTCAGTAGCACCGTCGGATCCGCGTAGATTCGCTTGATCCGCGTAATCCGCGGCCTGTCTTTGCTGTTGCAGGCCGCGGGACAGCCCTGCTTGTTGCCACCCGACCCCCGCGCTAGAATCCTCCCGCTCGCATCTCTTTCCCGGAAGGACACAT
>JBGAKX010000027.1:0-40424 GCA_044224215.1 Blastocatellia bacterium | reverse complement strand
CGCGCGTTCACACCACCGCGAAGACCCATGAAATTTGCCAGGAACACGTGAACCTTGCCGTCGACGCGCGCCACCTGGCTCACCACGCCCGTCGGCGCCGCGATCGACACGGCCGGGCTCGCCCCGACGGCGCGCAGAAACTCGGCAGCCTGTTCGGGCGACGTCCGGTCGAAGTCCTTCTCGAGCGCCGCGAAGTACGCGCTGCCCGGACACGCCGGAAAACGCACGATCTGATCCGACGCCGCAAGCCCCGCCGGGCCCGGGCCGGTGACGACGATCCGGCACCCACGGGCCGCGAGCCGGCTGAGCGCATCGCGCTCCGCATCGTCGAGTGTCGAAACCGACGGCAGCACGAGCGTCCTGCCGCGGAACCCGGCGAGCGTGCGGGGCGTGACGACCGCAACCTCGACGTGCTTCTGCAGCAACATCACGAACACGCCCTGGAACGCGCGGACGAATCCGCTCGCGTCCACGTTCCTGGTGTCGGGCGAGAAGTAGAGCCCCACCGGATCGACCGGCTCGCGCGGCCGGTAGAACGTCTTCTCGTGCCGCGCGATCCACGCGAACACGCGCGTTCGCGTCGCGAGATCGTTCGACCCCGACATCACGTGACCGCGGGCGTCCCACACGTTCACGCCCGCGGTGAGCTCCGCCGAGAACAGGTTCAGCATCGCATCGCGCGGATCTACTTCCCGGTCGCCGTCCCACGAGTAGTTCAGGATCCACGTCGCGCGCCCCTCGGCAAACGCGCGAAACGCGTACATCCCCGTCATGTACCGGAACCAGTCGAACGGCTGCCGCGAGCTCGCCATGTGGTCGCCGCCGCCGAACTCGTACTCGTGTCCGATCGCGTCGACCACCTGGTACAGCTGGTAGACGTCGGCGCCGACCCGCACGGCCTCCTCCTCGATGCCGGGATAGATCTCGGCAATCGTCATGCAGTCGGGGTTCACCGATCGTGCGTTCTGGCGCACCTCGCGCATGAAGTCCGTGATCGTCCCGATCCTGAACGCGACCCACTTCCGAAACCCCGGGTCCGAGAAATCGCCGAGCTTCACGTCGTGGAGCACATCGACACCAAACTTTGCAAAGAACGCTGCGACCGTGTAGTCGTCAAAGCTCGCCCAGCTGTCCTCCCATCCGTCGAAGTGCGTCATCCAGTACGGCACGTCGACGTAGATCCCGTCGATGCCCGTCGCGGCGATCTGGCGAATGCGCTCCATGTAGATCGCGCGCCACTCTGCCGCATACGGCGAGATCCACACGTCCTCGTCGCCCTTGTCGATCCAGAACGCAGCGCCGCCGGTGAAATTCGCCGGTTCGCCCGTGATCTTGCGCTGCAACCAGTCGGGATGGTCCTTTGCGACCGTGTGAGCGGTCTGGTCGGCATGCGCGGTGATGCACTCCCATCCGGCGACATAGACGAACGACCGGTTCCCGGCGGCGTGCGCCTTTGCGGCCACGGCACGGATCGCCGCGAGCTTGGCCGTCGGGTCCAGAAAGCTCTCGTACCGGCCGGGAATGTCGTTGTCGACCTCGATGCCAAAGACGTTGCTGCGCGTCGCGTCGCGGACGATCGTGTCCGCATTCGTCCCCGTCAGCGGGTACGCCGCGATACGGACCGTGTGGGTCCAATTCAGTGGCGGCGTCTGCTGCGCGGCGAACACGTGCGGGAACGCGGGCGCCATCGCGAGCGTCACGACGGCGACGATCAACCGGCGGATCGCGTGGGCGGAAGCGCGTTGCATCGACAATCCCCCGTCCGGCTAGAACTGGAACCGGATGCCGATCTGCGTCGTGCGCGCGCCGTTGGCCGTCGAGAAGATCTGCCCGAACGTCGAGCTCCCGAGCGCATTGTCGGGTATCGCGAAACGGGGCGTGTTCGTGAAGTTGAAGAAGTCTCCGCGAACCTCGAGCGTCATTCCCTCCTTGAACGTGAACGTCTTGTAGAACGACAGGTCGAGATTGTTGATCCCGTCCGCCCTCAGCGTCGAGAAGTAGCGCGGGGCGCTTCCGGGACGCTGGTCGCCCGGATCGCCGAAACAGCCGGTGTTGAAGTAGCTCCCACCCGTCGCGACCACGTCGTGATAGCTCAGCCCGCTTCGCAGGCTCGAGCACAGCACGTTCGGGCGCTGGTTCCCGTCGATCAGCCGGTTGTCGACCGTGCTGATCGCGAGCGGCTGGCCCGTCTGGAACGTCAGAATCGACGAGATCGACCAGCCGCCAAGGATCGCGTCGAGCACCCGGTTCATCTCCGAGCCGACCAGCAGACCGCGTCCGACTGGAATGTCGAAGATCGTGGCCAGCGCAAACCGATGCGTCGTGTCGTTCGCGCTGATCGCGTGCTCGGCCCGCAGGTTGTCGAGCTGCTGCGGGTTGCCGTAATTCAAACCGCCGACGAACGCGTTCGCGCCGATCGACGAGTCGTCGGTCGCTTTCGAGAACGTGTAGTTGCCGGTAAAGCTCACGTAGTGGCCGGGGCGCTTCTCGAAGCGTACCTGCAGCGCGTTGTACCACGCGTTGGCCGCGAGCAGCGGGAGGCCTTCGAAGCTGCCGTCGAACTGGGGATACGGCCTCAGCAGGTTGATCAGCGGAATCTCCGCGTCGTTGTAGATCGAATCCGCGATGTTGAAGATCGCGTGCGGACCGACAAAGAGCGGCCGGAACGGATTCGCGACGTTGGTGTACAGGTAGTTCGTCACGAGACTGTCCGTCACGTCGTTCGTCGGATCGACCGACGCCGCGATCTGGGCGAGCATCGCCGAGTTGATGAAGTTCCGGTTGCGCGTGCTCGAGTATCCGCCCCACGGCAGGTGCGTGCTGCGGCTGGCGGAGTAGTCGGCCGAGATCACCAGGTCCCACGGCAGCAGCTGCTGCACGCCGAGGTTCCACTGGTAGATCTCGGCGTTGCGGGCCTCGGTCGTCCCGAGATCGTTCCCGTTGCCGAGCCCCCACACGGCCAGCGCGCCGTACGCCTGGCGCTGCGGTTCGGAAAGGCCCGCCGGAAACGGGTTCGCGAGCGTCGCGAACTGTGACTGGAAGTCGTTCTTTGTGAATCGGATGACGCCGTCGCTGCGGAACGCCGATCCGGCGTACTGGAAGTTCGTCGCGACGTTCAGCCCATAGTAAACGCCTGCGCCGCCGCGGAAGACGGTGTTCTCCTTGAACTGGTACGCGAAACCGACCCGCGGGCCAAAGTTGTTCCGGTCGACCGGAACGTGCCGCATCGAGTCGTCGGCAAACGTCGTCGTTCCCTGAAGCGGCCCCGTGCGGTAGACGAGACCCGGAATGTCGATCGGCACCGAGATGCCGCTGTCGCCGGCAAAGTCGCTGAACTGAAGCTGGTTGTACCGCTCCGTGTAGGGCGTGCTCCACTCGTAGCGGAGACCAAGGTTGAGCGTCAGCTTTGCCGTGATCTTCCAGTCGTCCTGGAAGTAGAACGCCGTCTCCTTGGACTTGTCGGCGACCGACCGCTTGATGCTGAGACCCGAGTCGTTGTCGCCGTAGCCGAGCAGCAGGCTCGCGAACGAGTTGCCCTGCGTGGGGTCTCCGCTGTCGGCGACGCCGGCGGTCACGCCCTGGCCAAAGTGGAAGAACCCCGTCGGATTATCGGGCTGGTAGAAGTTGTTGTAGAAGAGGCGCTGCTCGCCGCCGAACTTGAAGACGTGGTTGCCCTTCACCCACGTCATCGTCGACGAGTAGGTGTAGAGCGTGTGCGCGAACGTCGTGTCGACGCAGCACTGATCGAACAGCGACGTCGCGTTGTTGTCCATCAGGATGACCGGAACGCGCGTCAGTCCGTTGGCGTCCGACAGGATCGGCGGCAGCCCGACCGATGCGAGCGTGGGGTAGTCCTCGCTGCCGGGCGCGTTCGCGCGGTCGACGGCGAACCGGTTTGTCCACACGAGGCTCGGCGACAGCGTCCACGTGTCCTCGAGCGCGATGTTGTTCACGGTCGTCTCGAAGTGGACGCCGTCGTTGAACTCGCCGTCGCCGAGGATCGTCGGCACGTCGTACGTGTTGTGGAGGTAGCTGTAACGGCCCGACACGCTGTTCGAATCCGACATGTGGTAGTCGATCTTCACGTCGAACTGCCATCCCGGCGCGTCGGCGAGCGTGGCCGTGTGGAAATTCGGTTCACCCGGCCCGACGCCCGACAGGTTCGGCATGGGGTAGAGGTTGATGATCGACTGCCCGATCGGATCGATCAGCCCGGGCGTGATCCTGTTTCCCGAGAACGGCTGCCGCACGCCGTCGGGGCTGATCGTGAACGGGTTGAAGATCTGCTGCAGAACGGGCGAGCCCTCGTCGCAGCCGAAGTCCGAGCCCGGGCAATTGACGAAGTGAAGAAGAACAGCTTGTCTTTGACGATCGGTCCGCCGACCGAGAACCCGAACTGGTCGCGCTTGTGATCGGGTCGCGCCGTGCCGCTCTGGTTGTTGAAGAAGTTGTTGGCGTCGAGCGCGGCGCGCTGGAAGAACCACCAGCCGCTGCCGTGGAACTCGTTGCCGCCGCTCTTGAGCGCGATGTTGACGACCGTGCCGCCGTTGTTGCCGTACTCGGCCGAGAAGCTGTTGTTCTGGACCTTGAACTCCTGAATGATCTCGACGGACGGCTGGTAGTAGACGTTCGTCGTGGCGCCTTCGCCCTGCTCGGGCGCGCTGATCGGTGCGCCGTCCATGCGGATCTCGGCGGTCGCGTTGCGCTGGCCGTTCGAGACGAAGTTCGTCCCCGCCGGATAGTTGTCGTTCGTGCCTGAGCCCGTCGTCTCGGTGACGCCGCCGGCAAGAAACACGAGGCCAAAGTAGTTGCGGTTGCTGAGCGGAATCTCCTTGATGTTCTTCTCCGAGACATTCGTGCCGAGCGTCGCGCTGCCTGTGTCGAGAAGCGGCGCGGTGTCGACCACGGTGACCTCGGCGGACACGCCGGCAGGGCTGAGGGTCATGTTGAGCGATGCCTGCTGGCTGACGGCGAGGACGACGTTCTTCTGGAGCACCTCCTGGAACCCGACGGCTTCAGCCTTGACGGTGTACGACGCCGGTCTGAGGCCGCTGAACGTGTACACGCCGTCCTTGTCGGTCCTGGCGGTCTTTGCGATGTTGGTGGACGTGTCCGTGATGGTCACGATCGCGCCGACCACAACGTCGCCGTTCTGGTCAGAGACAATGCCGCGCAGCTGCGCGGTGTAGCTCGCCTGGCCAAACGCGGTGAGCGCCGAGAGGAGCATTGCAACAACGCACAAGGTGATTGCTCGAACCGTCTGACTGCGATCGTGGACGAACTTCATCTCTCGCTCCTCCTTGAGACTCTCGGACACACTCCGTCCGGTCGTGCTGCGTGGATCACGTGAGGTTGCCCTCCCCGGCGGCCGCCTCGGCCGATGGCGCGTCCGCGGCGGCCCGGCTGTCGAGCGCGTTCACCTCGAACGTTTCGACGAGCGGCACGAGCCGTTCGACCTCGCGCGCGTCGATCATTCCGGGCTCGCTCGCCGCACAGTTTGCCGTGCCGCACGCCGCGGCGAGCGCGATGGTCGCTTCGGGCCCAAGGCTTCGTGCTCGCGCCACGGCGAAACCCGCCATCGCCGCGTCTCCGCACCCGACGGTCGACACACCGGTGACGGCCGGCAGCGCGGCATAGATCGCCTTCGATTCGGCGTCCCTCTTCCACACGATCCCGCGCGAGCCGAGCGACACGGCGGCGCCGGCGGCGCCGCAGTCGATGAGCCATTCGGCGGCGATCGCCGCGTCCGAGAGCGTTGAGACCCGGACGTCGCGCGCCGCCGAAATCTCGACGTGGTTCGGCTTCACGAGGTCCGGTGCGGCGGCAAGGGCCGCCTGCAGCGCATCGCCGCTCGCGTCGACGTACGCGCGACACCCCCGGTCATGCGCCCGGCGCATCACCTCGGCGTAGAGCGTGACGGGCGCCCCCACTGGCAGGCTTCCGCAGATGACGACGACGCTCGAGTCGCGCTGCTCCTCGAACACGCGATCGCAGATCGTCAGGAAATTCTCGATCTCGCGAGCGGTCACGGGACCACCGGGCTCGAGCACTTCGGTGACCGTGCCGTCGTCGTCGAGCAGCTCGAGGTTCATGCGCGTGGCGCATTCCGTTCGCGCCACGGCGACCGCGATGCCGCGCGCGACGAGGCCGAGCTCGCATTCGGCGCCGGTCGAGCCACCGAGCATCCCAACCCAGAGCACCGGTTCGCCGAGCGCACTCGCGGCCATCGCCACGTGCGCGGCCTTTCCGCCGGGAAAGCGCTCGATCGTGCGCGCGCGATGGATGCTGCCCGGCGTGAGCCGGCGAACGCGGCTCCTGCAGTCGATCGCGGGATTGGCAGAGACGCAGATGATCACGTGTCGCCCTCCGTGTGCCCGTCCAACCCGCTGCAGATCCGTATCTTGGCCGCCGAGACGTCACGCACCGCCGCAACGGCCGGCGCGAACACGCGCCGCAGGTCGATGTCGTCGGTCGAGGTGACCGCGGTTCTGATTGCACGCATGAACGCATCCTTGATCTCGGTGCCGAAATTGATCTTTGCGATGCCGCTCGCAACCGCCCGGGCGAGCATCTCGTCGGGGACACCCGAGCCGCCGTGGAGCACGAGCGCGGTACCGGGTACCGCGTCGCGGATTCGCGCGATCCGCTCGAAATCGATCCGGACCTCGCCGCGGTAGAAACCGTGAGCCGTTCCGACGGCGATGGCGAGCGCGTCGACGCCGGTCTCCGCGACAAACCGGGCGGCGGCATCGGGCTCCGTGAACGCTCCGCCTGCGCCGGCCTCGTCGTTGTGCGCGACAAATCCGAGCTCGCCTTCGACGGTGACGCCGGCTGCGCGGGCCATCTCCACGACACTGCGCGTGAGCGCGGAGTTCTCGTCAAACGAGAGCTTCGAGCCGTCGATCATCACCGACGTGTAGCCGGCGTCGATGCACCGGCGGGCGAGATCGCTGGTCTTTCCGTGATCGAGGTGCAATGCCACGCGTCCACCGAGCTCGCGCGCCGCGGCGCGCGCGAGAGAGACGGCGACGTCGATTCCGAGGTAGTCGATCGTCGATTCGGTCGTCTGCAGGATGATCGGCCGATCGGCCGCCCTGGCCGCATCGACGTGCGCGCGCAGCGTCTCGGCGTTGTAGAAGTTGAGCGCGGCGACGGCGTGTCCCGCGGCGCGTGCCGCGTCGAGCAGCACGCGGCTCGGAACCAGACCGCCCGTATCGATGAGGTGTCGCGCCGCGCTGTCGATGTGCTCTGAGGTCATGTGATTGATGGTCAGCGAGTCGCGTCGCGCAGCCACGCCTCGCCGGCAATGTTGCGCGCGCCCGCATTGCGCTTTCTGAACGTGTCGGCCGCCGCTCGCGACGGCTGTCGCGCCGTGCCGCCCACACCCGTCGACGAGAGTGCGCCCGCGACGTTGCCGCGCTCGAGGCATTCTGGCAGCGGCCTCCCCTCGACGAACGCCGAGACGAATCCCGCGTCGAACGAGTCGCCCGCACCCGTCGTGTCGACACATGCGACCGTGTATCCCGGCGAGTAGACCGTCTCGCCGCCGCACGTGGCCACCGCGCCCGTCGATCCGAGCTTGACGACCGCACATCGGCATCGTCCGGAAAGTGCGGCGAGCGCGCTCCGCAGCGTGCGGCGACGCGTGAGCCGCTTGGCCTCGCGTGCGTTCACGAACAGCACGTCCGTGCGCTCGATCACGTTCCATATCTCGTCGCCCCACGCGTCGGCCGGGTCGGTATTCGGATCGAACGACGTCGTGAGCCCGCGCGCGCGCGCCGCGTCGTGCAGCCGCGCGACGGCCGGCCTGAGCGACGTCTGCAGAAAGTACGACGTCGTGTGCAGATGCGCGTGGCGCTCGAGCGCGTCGAGCGGGACGTCGCCGTAGCGCAGCGTCGCGATCGCCCCGGGATAGGTCACGAGCATCCGGTCCTCGACCGAGCTGAGCGAGATGGTCACACCGGTCGCGACCCGAGCGTTGCGCGCAACGTGACGCGTGCCGACGCCCTGACGTCGGAGCTCGGCGAGACAGAACCTGCCAAAGTCGTCGTCACCGACCGTGCCGACGAATGTCACATCGTGGCCGAGCTTTGCCGCGCCGCACGCAAAGACCGCCGAGGCGCTGCCGAGCACCACCTTGAAGTCGTCGACGAGCACCTCGCGCCCGAACGACGGCGCTCGCTCGAGCCCCGACGCCACGAGGTCGACATTCAGCTCGCCCACGACGGCGATCCTTGGTGGTTTTGACGGCGCCCGCATCCGGTCGCTCCTCGGCCAGACCATCATGAATGACCAGCACATACGGTTGAGCCAGGATCAACCGTCGCCCTCGACGAACGAGAAGCTTGCGTTTCGTTACTTTTTCTTTCGTTTCTTTTCGAAAGATAGTATCGTGCGAAAGTAAATGCAAACAAAAATGCATTGTACGAGCGTGGGGCGCTACCGGCGGCAGATTGTACGGCTCGAGATCGCCGTGTGACCATCCAGAACGCACTCGAACGAATTCTCGCGATGCCCGAGCGCGACCTGCGTGCGCAGGGGCTCGCCGCCACGCCGCGCGAGATCCGGCAGCAGCCGGCGACATGGCGCGACACGCGGACGCGCGTCGCGAACGCGCGCGATGAACTGATCGAGTTCCTGGCCGCGGCAGGCGTCGGCACTGGCGTCACAGAGCAGACGGCCGTGACGCTCGTCGGCGCCGGGTCGTCGGACTACGTGGGGCGCGCGCTCGTGCACCTGCTCAGGCGCGCGTGGCGAACGCATGTCGAGGCGATCCCGAGCACCGACCTGCTGACGAACATGGACGACCTCGTGTCCGCCGATCGGCCCGGGCTGTGGATCTCGTTCTCGCGATCCGGCGACAGCCCCGAAGCGGTCGCGGTCGTCGACGCCGCTCTCGAGCGATTCCCGCGCGTCCATCACCTGCTGGTCACGTGCAACGCCGAGGGCCGGATCGTCGCGGACTTCGGCGACAGGCCGAATGTGGCCCGCGTCGTCCTCGCCGACGCGGTGAACGACCGCGGTCTCGCGATGACCAGCTCGTTCACCAACATGGTGGTCGCCGGGCAGTGCCTTGCGCACCTTGGCGAACTCGACGCGTTCACCGAGGTCGTCGAGCGCGAGTCCCGCGCCGCGGAATCGCTCCTCGAACACGGGACCGATTCCATCGCGCGGCTCGTCGCCGAAGGTTGCTCGCAGGTCGTGTTTCTCGGGACCGGTCCGCTCGCGGCGGTAGCTCGCGAGTCGGCGCTCAAGGTTGTAGAACTTACAGCAGGCTCGGTCGCGTCCTGGTCCGAGACATTTCTCGGCGTGCGTCACGGACCACTCTCCGCGATCGACGACGAGACGCTCGTGGTGGGTTTTGTCTCGACAGATCCAACGTGCCGCTCGTACGAGACCGACCTCTTCGCCGAGCTCCGCCGCAAGGGGATCGGCCGGCTCGCTGCGGTCGCGCCAGCGTCGGCCGCGGCCGAGCTCGGCGCGATCGTCGACACCGTGATCTCGATCGGCGGCGACGCGGACATTCCGGATCTCTATCGTCCGCCGGTCGATACGATCATCGGTCAGCTGTTCGGGCTGTTCGCGTCGATCGCGTGCGGTCTCGAGCCCGACACGCCGAGCCCGAACGGCGCGATATCGCGTGTCGTGTCGGGCGTTCGCATCCACCGCTGACGCGACCGCGGACGCGTCACGTCTAGAGATCGATGACCACGTCCTCCTCGGGGTGCGAGCAGCAGATCATGAGGTTTCCAGTCGCCGGAGGATCGAGCGGCTCGGGCTCGTACGTCACCGAACCGGAGATCAGCCCGCACTCGCAGGTATGGCAGACCCCGGTACGACAGGAAAAGCGCACCGGGACGTCGCAGGCTTCGGCGAGCTCCAACAGGCTCTGGTACCTGGAGTCCCAGGAGACCGTGAGCCCGGCGCGCGCGAACGAGATTTTCGGACCGTCGCCGGCGGGACCAGCGGGCGCGTGCGGCGCCTGTCGCGGCGCTTCCACGATGCCCGGCGTGATGGACGTGCCTGAACCGAATACTTCCGTGTGAACGCGGTCAACTGCCACACTTGAATTGGCGAGCCCGGCCGTAAAGTCGGCAAGAAACGCGGGAGGCCCGCACAGATAGAAATCGGATTCGCGAGGCACTCCCAACTCGTCGAGGACGGCTGGTGTCAGGCGACCGACCGCATCGAAATCGAAACCCAATCGGTCAGCCGTGTCGGGTTGGCTGTACTGCACGTGACTCCGGGCATTGGGCAGAACTGCCACGAGATCGCGTGCTTCCCGGGATAAGGGGTGCTCCCGTCCATTCCGCGCGCCCGTAATCCACCAGACTGGTCGAACGGATGCCTGCGCCGCCAGCTCATGGAGCATGGCCATCACCGGAGTCACGCCCACACCCGCGCTCAAAAGTACGACCGGAAGATCGCCTTGCCGCAGCGTGAAGGCGCCCCGGGGCTCGCTCACGTCCAGCACGTCGCCCGTTCGCAGCTGCGTGCTCAGATATGTACTGGCGATTCCGTGCGGCTCCTGCTTGATCGTCAGGCGATAGTGATCTGCTCCCGGCAGATCGGAAAGCGAGTAGCTCCGCAAAACAGGAGGCGCGTCCGTCCCGGGACGGAGTCGCACCACCACGAACTGCCCGGGCAGCGCAGCTGTGAGGGGACGGCCGTCCGTTGGCTCGAGCACGAGCGAGACCGCGCTGCTGCTTGCTGGTTCGATGCGGGCCACTCGAAGAGAGCGGAATCCGGGCGCGGCCGTCGCCATCTGTTCGCGCGAGATCAGGCCCGCGTTGCCCGTGCGCGAACCGGATTGCGCCATCTGCCCGAGAATCGCCTCAAAAGACGATTTCCAGCCGGAGCTCAGCGCCGGGATGCGCAGCGCACGTGTGAGCTCCTCCTTTGCGGGACCTGGAAGGTAGAGGAGCGCGTCGACCGCGTCGACGGTCATGCGCTCGGCGCCGTCGACGACTTTGACTATTTCGTCGCCGGCGCCCACGTCGCCCTCTTCGATCACGCGTAAGTAGAACCCCGGGCGGTGGTGTTTCACCAGCAAAGCCGCCATCCTGGGCTCATTCATTCGTATCCCGACGCGGTAGCAGGTAACTCGAGGCTGCGTGACTTCGAACAGCGCTCCCCCGATCCGGTAGCGATCGCCGATGCAGACGTCGCAGTCGGCCAGGCCCTCGACGGTGAAGTTTTCGCCGAATTGCCCAAACGTGAAATCGCGCCGGTTCAGTTCGCGTTGCCAATAGCGATACGAATCCATCTGGTAGACGAACACAGCGCGCTGCTCGCCGCCGTGGCCGGCACGATCGCCCTGCGCATCGCCATCGATATTGAGCCGGCGAACCATGCGGCGGCCCTGAACGGGCTCCTTCCATACCGACGTGTAGACGGTCTGGCCGTGCCATGCGATCTCGCGAGGCTGACCAACGTTGACTGACAACAACTGTGCCAAGGAACCTCCTCTACCAGTGGCCGAAATGCGCACCGCCGTCGACGTACAGGGTCTGTCCCGTGACCGTCGGGGCGTTGGTCAGATACATGACCGCGTCGGCGATATCCTTGACGGTTGAAATTCGACCCATCGGCGACTGGCTTCGCATCGCTTCCGTCGGCGTCTCCTTGTGAAGCGGCGTGTCCACGACTCCGGGCGCGACGGCGTTCAGGCGGATGCCGTCTTTCGCGTACTCCATCGCGAGATGCCGGGTGATCGTTTCGAGACCGCCCTTGGTAAGCATCGGTACCGATGCCGCGACGCCCCGGATCGGGTTGCTGGCAAGGGCCGCCGAGATCGTGACGATGCTCCCGCCGGTCCTCTGCGCCAACATCTGCTTGATGGAGAGTTGGGTGAGGTAGAGGAAGCCCTCGAGGTTCGTCGCGACAAGCGACCTGAAGTCCTCGGCCGTGTAGTCCGTGAACGGCCTGGCGAAGAAGATGCCGGCGTTGTTCACCAGTGCGTCGAGCGAGTTGAAGCGAGCGAGCGCGGTCGCGACTATCCTGGAAGCGGTTGCCGGGTCGACGATGTCGCCGTCGACCAGAGCGACGTTGTCGGACGCGGTAACCTCGTCGGATTCGCTAACCTTTCGGGACGTCGCAACGACGTTGAAGCCCCGTTCGAGAAACGCCTTCACGATTCCCGCACCGAGCCCCTGCGAAGCTCCGGTCACAACGGCTGTCTTGCGTTGGCCACTCATGCTTAAGGTCATCGCCGATCCAGGGCTTCCGGACCGACTGAGACCGGTGCCGTCGCGACGATCACCTCGCCGACATGCCGCACTCCAGAGGCTCGCTCACCTTCCGTACCGTGATGTGACAGCGGGTGATTCAGTGTCACGCGCCAGCACGCAGGCGATCGTTGCAACAAAGGAATCTGTTCGGTTGCTTCGCTCATGTGTGGCTCCCTTTTTCACCGGTGCAGTGGCGCTCAACGCGACGACCCGATGAAGCGTCGGATCAACGCGGCAATCTCATCCGCCGCCGTGTCCAACGCGAAGTGACCTGCATCAAGAACGTGCACCCGAGCGCTCGGCACGTCCCGGCGATAGGCTTCTGGCTCCGAGAGCTCGAACGAGAGGTCGTACTTCCCCCAGATCACCAGCAGGCGCGGTTTCTTCTCGCGCATCCACGCCTGCCACTTGGGATAGTCCTCGACGTTCGTGCGGTAATCGTAGAAGAGGTCGCTTTGAATGTCCGCCTGGCCAGGCTGGTTGAGAAACGCGAACTCGTCGGTCCAGAGGTCCGGATCATAGCGCGTCACGTCGGGGTCGCTCCCGACGTGGCGCGTCCGTGTCGTCTGAAGCGACAGCAGGTTCGTGCGAAGCGCGCTCTCGTTGGCGGCGCGGTCGGCCCAGAAGGCCCGCCGCGTCTTCCAATTCGCCCCCAGGCCCTCGTTGTGCGCCACGGCGTCCTGGACGATGAGCGCATCGACCCGGTCTGGATGGGCGAGGGCCATGCGAAAACCCACCGGGCCACCGTAGTCCTGCATGTAGAGCGTGTAGCGCGCGAGCCCGAGCGCCTCGGTGAAGCGGTTCATTACATCAGCGAGGTGATCAAACGTGTAGGTGAACTTCTTCGGGTCCGGCCAGTCGCTGTGCCCGAACCCAGGATAGTCGGGCGCGACGAGGTGGAAGCGGTCTGAGAGCCTGGCGAAAAGCGGCTCGAACATCCGCGACGAGGATGGAAGCCCGTGCAGCAGAAGCAGCGTCGGCGCGTCCTTCGGGCCGGCTTCCCGGTAGAAGATGGTGAGCCCGTCGATCTGCATCGTGCGATAAAAGGTCGGGTGTTTCACGGATTGGCCGCCTCCGCGGGCTCGCGCTGGCGACTGAACGGACGCAAGCATCAGAGCACCAAGCAGCGCCATGCAGGAAATTTGTACGCATCGCATCTTCGGTCTCTCCTCATCGAGACGGTAACTGTTTCCGACGCCGGTGTGCGTTCCACGCTGCGACGATGATGGGATACTCGAGCGCGGGCAGCTCGGTCGGGCCCTTCGTGTTCCCTGCGCTCACGGGGCGGCCACCTCGAAGATGATTTCCAACTCGACGGGAGCGCCGAGCGGAAGGCTCGCGACGCCGTAGACGAGGCGACACGGGCTCTTGTCCATTCCAAAGACGTCTGCGAGCAACTCCGAAGCGCCGTCGGCGATTCTCGGCTGATCGCGAACGTCGCCGGACGTCGCCACCGACACGCCGAGCCGGACGATCCGCGTTACCCTGTCGAGCGAGCCCAGGTGATGCCGTGCGACGGCGAGGGCGTTGAGTGCCGCGAGTCGAGCCGCCCCGCGCCCCTGCTCCGTATCGAGTTCCGCGCCGACGCGCCCGACGAACTTCGCCTCGCGGCCTTCGGTGGGGAGCATTCCGCTCAGGAACAGCAGATTGCCCGTCTGCACCGATTCCACGTATGAGCCGAACGGCTTGGGCGGCTGTGGGAGTGTGACGCCAAGTGCTTGCAACCGCTGTTCAGCGCTGACCGGCGTGGTGCTCTCGGGGGGCGCCGTCTGCTCTCGCGAATTCATGCGCATCTCCTCTGTTCCAGGATGGATTCGAAGCTACGAGACCGCACGCGGTGCGGGAACTGGGAGTGCCCCGTGCGCGGCTCCCTGCCACTTCCACTATCGCAGAGATTTGAACCCTGCGCGTAGCTCGGCCACAAAAAGGTCCGGTTGCTCCCACGCTGCGAAGTGCCCGCCTTTGGGGCGCCGGTTGCAATGAACCAGTTCAGGATACGCCTTCTGTGCCCAACTCCTCGGGGTTGCATGGATCTTGTCGGGAAATACGCTCACTGCAGCCGGAATCGCGAAGCACTGGGGACAACGCGTTACGCGAGCACCACGCGGACGCCGCGGGCCGTCAACTCGTCCTGCACCGGAACGGGCAGGCTCGCGTCCGTAATGATCGCGTCCATGTCGAAGAGCGACACGATGCGGGCAAGGCTCCGGCGACCGAACTTGCTCGCGTCGGCGACCACGATCTTCTCTCTTGCGATCTGGATCATGGCCTGGTTGACGGCCGCCTCCTCGAGGTTCGGCGTCGTCAGCCCAAACCCGAGGTCGCACGCGTCGGCGCCCAGAAACAGCCGGTCGGCCGACAGCTGCCTCAGCATGCTTACGGCGAACTGGCCGACGACCGAATTCGAGCTCGCGCGCACGGTCCCGCCGAGCAGGATCAGCTGAATGCCCGGAACACCGATCAGTTCGGACGCGATGTTGATGCCGTTCGTGATCACCGTCAGGCCGCGCCGGTTCTTGATGTTGGTCGCGATCTGGCGCGTCGTCGTGCCCGAGTCGAGGATGATCGTGTCGCCGTCCTCGACGAGCGCGGCCGCGGCGATGCCGATTCGGCGTTTCTCCTCCGCGTGGAGCTTTGCCTTCTCGCGCAGCGACGGGTCCACGGCAACCGCATCGAGCCGGATGGCGCCGCCGTGCGCGCGCTTCACGAGGCCGAGCGCCTGCAGCGCCTTCAGGTCGCTGCGCACCGTCGCTTCGGTGGTGCTGAAGCGCCGGCTCAGGTCGCGCACCTCCACCCTTCCCTGCTCCTGGAGCAGCTGGAGGATGATGGCTCGACGTTCTTCGTTCAGCATGAGGGTGGTCGGATTCAGGCCTTCGCGCGGGCCATTCGAGACGGCGACGACGTTACCATCGGCCGTCGCACGTGCCAAGAACCGCGCACTCGACGTCCCGAACTGCTTCTCCAATCCCCGCAGTTGCGCATCTCACGCACGCGCCCTTCGACAGCGAGGAGCTTGCAGGGCCGCGCGTCCACGCTGATAATCGGCGAAAACGGGCCAGGGACTTCTCGCGTTCGACTCCGGCGTCGTTCGTCGATCCATCGGGAGAGATCCGCCGTGGGCTGCAGGACCACCAAAGCACGAGTCATTGCGCTCGCCGGTCTCTTTGGACTGGCGTCGCTTGCGAGCGGCGGCACCCAGCGGCAGGAACCGGCCAGCCGAATGTCGGTGCCAATGATGTGGGACGACGCGGCGATGTCCACGCTCGAAGTGCCACTGGCCGACCCGGGCGCGTCGCCGGTTCACGTGACGTCGGCGACCTACTATGGCATTCCGGCTCGCACCATCTACAGGAGCTACCCCGTCTATGCACCGGGGAAGGAGCCGCCCGGCTACCTGAAACAACTCGAGCGCGCGGAACCGGAGATCATTTTCGAAGCCTCGAAACTCAGGACCGAAGCGGACTGGATCAAGGCTGGGGAAGTCGTCTTCAACGAGCCGCTGGCAACGGGTGACCTGTTCGCCTTTGGTCCCACGACACGGCTCTATGTTCGCGATCCGGCGTGGTACCGGGCCACCAGGTCGCCTGTGACGCGAGACGGCGTACTTCCGTTCTATCGTTACGTGGTGAAGGAACGTGGCAAGGTCGAGCTTGGCGTCCTGTCGTGCGCCATGTGTCACACCCGTGTCATGCCGGATGGCTCGGTCATCCGGGGCGCACAGGGCAATTTTCCGTTCGACCGTGCGTTCGCCTACGACTACCGGGCACACGCCGGCGAAGTCGATGCGGCGCGGGCGCTCGAACGGATGCTCTACGGCGCGCCGTGGGTGAAGCCCGATCCGTTGGGCGAGCTCGACACGATGTCGGTCGAACGGATTGCCTTGCTCCACGAGTCGATCCCGCCCGGGGTCATCGCCCGCCACCGCACGAGCCCCTACCAGCCGGTCCAGGTCCCCGACCTTATCGGGGTCAAGGATCGCCGGTACCTCGACCGCACGGGACTGCAGCAGCATCGTTCGATCGTCGACCTGATGCGCTACGCCGCGCTCAATCAGGGTGGCGACGATCTCGCTCGATACGGAACATTCCAGCCGCTCGAGGTCCTGGGGCCGTTCCCTGACCTCGTCGCACTGGTTCGATACAGCGACGAACAGCTGTTTGCGCTCGCGCTCTACGTGTACTCGCTCGAACCGCCGCCGAATCCGAATCCGCGCAATGCGCTGGCACGCCGCGGCGAGCGCGTCTTTGCCGAGCAGGGCTGCGTCGCATGCCACACGCCGCCTCTGTACACGAACAACAAGCTGACCCTGGCTCGAGGTTTTACGGTTCCCGAAGCTCACCGTGCAAAGTACGACCTGCTCGAGATCTCGGTCGGCACGGACCCGGGGCTGGCGCTCACCACACGCCGCGGAACGGGCTACTACAAGGTTCCCTCGCTCAAGGGCGTGTGGTATCGCGGCCCGTTCGAGCACAACGGCTCGGTCGCCACGCTCGAGGACTGGTTCGATCCTCGCCGCATGCGAGACGACTATGTTCCGACGGGTTTTCGAGGACAGGGCGTCACGACGCGCGCGGTGAAGGGCCACGCGTTCGGGCTGAACCTCTCGGGAGTCGACAAAAAGGCGTTGATCGCATTCCTGCGGACGCTGTGACGCCGGACATGCGTCCGATAATAAAACGTCATGCATCAAGGCTGAGCCGATCCCGTCAGGGATCGGGGTGACTCCACGGCGCGTGCAACCTCGGCTTCCCCCGATCGCTCACGCGATCGGCTCTGCGGTACACGTTGACGCAGAGCCGATCCCGTCAGGGATCGGGCGAACCGTATGATGTGCGCGCCGTGGAACTTCACCTATCGCTCACGCGATCGGCTCTGCGGTGAAGCGGCGGCAAGATCGCGGCTTTCTGCGAGTTTCGCATGGGATACATCGGTGTGGAGGCATTCCGTTGATGCGATGTCGGACCCGTAACGCGCGGTCTTCGAGTGTGAACTGGGCGACGATGCTCACGGCTGCGCTCGTCCTCGCAGCGATTCCCGCCGGCGTTGCCGGTGCGCCGAGCCAACCGCGACGCGCTCGGCAGGATGAATCGGCGAAGCGGATCGCGCGTCTCGCCGGGCTCTGCCGCGTCTGGGGCAACGCAAAGTACTTTCACCCCGCGCTCGCCGACCGTCCGGACATCGACTGGGACGCGGCGCTCGTCGCGGCGATCCCTCGAGTGCGCGATGCGCGCAATGCCGCAGAGTACGCGGCTGCCGTGCAGACCATGCTCGACGTGCTCGAGGATCCCGTGACGCGTGTGGTTCCGCCCGCGGCGGCTGAGCCTGCACACACGGCCGACCGCGCATTCGGTGTCCGGTGGGCCGACGACAACGTCCTCGTCGTCACCGCTGGCAACTACTACGAGCTCTCGACCCCCGAGGTGCAGCAGAAGCTCACCGAGACCCCGGCCATGATGGCGACTGCTCGCGCAGTGGTGTTCGACCTGCGGTCATCGAGTCCGGTCGATCCGTACGGCCGGCTCATGCTCACGAGTACCCTTGCTCCGCTCGAACGCCTCATGATCGACGAGCCGCTTGCGACGGCCGCAACACGCCGGAGGGTGTACTACGGCTACTCGAGCCCCGGGCCGTTCGATTCGGGCCAGTACCGGACGGGGCTCTTTACGCGCGACGGTACGACACTGCGCCCTGCGACGAATGCGCGCGCGATCCCGAGCGTGACCATCCTCAACCAGCACGCCGGCGTTCTCGCCGGAACGATCCCGATGCAGGCTGCGGGTCGCGGCCTGATCGTCTTTGAGGGCGACGTGCGCGAGAGTTCCGTCGCGGATGTCGCGACCGTGGAGCTCGCGGACGGTCTGGTGGCGCACGTGCGGCACAGTGAGGCCGTGTTTCCCGACGGAATGAGCGGCGACCTTCTGCCCGACGCCGTCGCTGCGCCGGCAGCGTCTGTCACGACCGACGCGGCCCTAGAACGTGCGCTCGCGCTCGCTCGCGAGTTTCATCCGTCGCACGCGCGCCGGACACGGCTTCCCGCAAGCGCGACCTCGACCCGGGAACGCGCCTACGCCGAGATGCGTTTCCCGGCGCTCGAATACCGGCTGCTTGCGGCATTCCGGATATGGAACGCGATCGAGTACTTCTACCCCTACAAACAGCTGCTCGACCGTCCGTGGGCGGACGCGATCGTCGATGCGATTCCCCGCCTTGAGACGGCCCGCGACGCAAGGGAGTACGGACTTGCCGTCGCGTCGCTCGCCTCGCGGATACAGGACTCGCACGCGTACACGAGCGGACGCGTGTTCGACGAAGAGATCGTCGGCGACGGATACCCGCCCATTCGCGTGCGAATGATCGAAAACACGCCTGTTGTCACCGCGATCTATGACGCGGATGCTGCGCGTCGCGCAGGCGTTGAAATCGGCGACGTGGTCCTTCGCGTCGACGGGATCGACGCCGCCACGCGGCTGGACGAATCCGCGCGTCTCATCTCGGCGTCGACGCCGCAGAGCAACGCCGACAAGGCGTCGCTCGTGTTCATGAACGGCAGGGTCGGGTCGACCGTGACGCTGACACTGCGGGACGGCAGCGGACGCGAGAAGCAGGCGGTCCTCGAGCGGCGCCACGAAGACTACACGACGCTCTACCACCGCGAGCGGCAGGGAGAGATCGTCCGAATCCTGCCGTCGAATGTCGGGTACGTCGATCTCGACCGCCTGCCGTTCGACATGGTCGATTCGATGTTCGAGCAGCTGAAGGACACGCAAGCGATCATCTTTGACATGCGCGGGTACCCGAACAGCACCTACTTCGTCATCGCTCCGCGATTGGCGGCTGAAGCGCGGGTCGTCGCCCTCATCGACACGCCGCTCGTCGGGCACGGTGACCCCGCGCCGGCATTCGATACCACCGTTCAGACGATCGAACCCGCAGCGGGCGCAACCGGGCGTTATCGCGGCCGGACGATCATGCTGATCGACGAGCGCACGATGAGCCAGGCCGAGCACACGGGCCTCTATCTGAAGGCGGCGAACGGAACGACGTTCGTCGGGAGCCGCACCGCCGGGGCCGACGGCGAGATCACGACCATCACGGTGCCCGGCGGCATTGCCGTCGGCTTCACCGGCCAGGAGGTGCGTCACCCCGATGGACGAAGACTGCAGCGAGTCGGCCTGATCCCCGACGTCGAGATCCGGCCGACGATCGCCGGAATCCGTGCCGGTCGCGACGAAGTGCTCGACGCGGCGATTCGGCTGTTGAACGAGCCCTAGACGATCCGACCGTCCGAAAGGGTGATCACCGGAACATCTGGGCGCGCCGCGCGGAATGCCTCGACCGTCTGATCGTGGCACGTAAAGTAGAGCACCTGCTGGTGTTCGGCGATTTCGAGGATCGTCTCGACGGCCGCCCGCCGGCGCGCGGTGTCAGAGTTGACGAGGATGTCGTCCATCACCACCGGCAACCGCTCGCCACCCTCGCGCGACGTCGCGACATACCCGAACCTGATGGCGAGATACAGCTGTTCGACCGACCCCCGGCTCAGGTCGTCCGCGGCCTTTCGCGTTCCATCGGAATCCACCACCTCGATCGCTCCCCCGTCGAGCGGCGCCAGGATGTTTACGTACCGCCCGCCGGTGATCGTGCGAAAGAAACGCGCAGCTTCGCGCAGAACGCCCGGCTGGCGCTCGGCCTCGAACCTCCGTTTGGCCTCGTCGAGCAGAAACCTCGCGACCGCGTGGCGCGACCAGACGAGGGCCGACTGCCGGATGCGTTCGCGAAGCCGCTCCTCGTCGGCGCGCAGGCTCGCGACCGTGTCGGCCGACGCAAGACGAGCGAGCGTGCTGTCGACATCCGCGCGCTCCCTGAGCAGCCGGTCGCACTCTACCTGCAGTTCGTCTTCGGCGCGCGCGAGCCGCTCCTGCTCGTCGTCGAGCGTCTCGGGCGACACGCCCGAGAACACCTCGCCGAGCTCGGCGCGGTCGGCGGTGCCCGTCACCAGCGCGAGGCTCGCGATTCGCGTCGCCATCTGATCCGTGAGCTCGTTTCGCTCCGCATACAGGCGGCCCCGCAGACGGAATTCCTCGGCGTCCGATGCAGCGCCAGCGTCGAGCAACTTCCGAATCTCGGACTCGGTCGCCTGATGCGCCTTCGCCGCAAGCTCCGCCTCCGCAGCCGCTGCGGCCACACGCGCGTCCGACCGCTCGCGGAGCGCGTTTGTCTGCACGGCGTTTGCCGCGTCGGCGGCAAGCGTCAGCACGGCGCCGGCATACTGTCCCGCGTCGGGGCGTGCCCTTCCAATCCCGTCGAATACCTCGCCGGCCAGCGTTTCAAACTCGCCGATGACACGATCGCTTGCCTCGATCGCCGATCGCAGCCGGTCGCGCTCGTCCGCGCGCGCCTCGCATTCGTCAAATGCCGCGATCGCATCGCGTGCGGTCAGTGGCTGAAGACTCTCCGGCAACCCATGAGCCTCGAGCCACGCGGACCAGGCCGCGCCCGCTTCGGCCGCCACCTGCGCGGCGGCGTCACGCGCGATTCCCGCCCGCAGCAGCTCTTCGTCGGCCACGGCCATACGTTCACGGAGCTTCTCGACATCGCGCTCGGCTTCGCCTCTCGCCCAGTCGCGCTGGTCGAGTTCGCGCAGATGCGCTTCCAGAGCATCCGCTGACGGTTCACCCGCGAGTCCCGCCGCGGCCCACAGCCGTGCGACGTTGCGTGCGGCGGCCGCTTCGGAGGCGGCGAGCTCGTCGACGGTCGCACGCAGCGACGCGGTCGGTGAGGACCGGGACCGTCCGGAAATCCATACCGCGATCGCAATGGCGACACCGGCGACAACCGCGATCAGACCGTCGAGCGGACGTCCCGTGGCAAAGAGCGTTACGCCGACTGCCGCTCCGATGACGACCAACGTCAGGGGGACTACGGGTCTTGGATTTGTAGAAACGTTATCGGACGTAAGTTGTTGTTCTGCGATCTCGCGCCGGGACCTGACGTCGTCGCGGCCCCGCATCGCCGCGCGAAGTTCGCGCACGCGGTCCCGCGCATCGTCACCGTCTGAGGCAGCGGCTGCCGCAGCGCGGGCCACGGCCTGGTTGAGCTCGCCCGCAGCGCGTTCGGCGTCCCGCTTCCGGTCTTCCTCCTGGTCCCTGGCCCGCGTCAGATCGTTTGCCGCGTCCACGATCAGCGTCTCGAACCGCGCGATTCCATCGCGCGTGAACAGCGAGCGGTCCACGTTTCGCACCCTCTCGACCGTCCAATCGGGCCCCAGCCCGCGGAGCGCAGCCGCGAGCGCCGCCTCGGCCGCCTCGAGCGCCACCGCGTCGCGGGCGCGCGACTCGAGCGCCGCGACATAGCTCGAACGCCGCTCCGACACCTCGGCGATCCGCGGCGCAGCAGCAAGCAGCGCCGCGTCCACGACAAGCGCCTCCTGCTCGTCCCGAGCGCGCGCGTATTCGCTCCGCGCCCGCTCGAGCGCCACGCGCCGATCGCCGAGTTGCGCCTCGAACGTTGCAAGGCGCGCCAGCCCGTCCTCGGGAAACGTCTCGACGACCGGAACCGCGGCCGAGAGGCGCTGCTCGGACTCGACGAGCGCCACCCAATCCGTCCACATCCGCGCCCGCGCGTCGACCTGCTGACGGGTCCGGCCCACGTCGCGCAGCCTCGCCTGCGTCTCGATGAGCTGACCGTCCAACTCGGCCCGCAAGGCGACGCACTGCTCGTATTCACCGACCTCCTTGCGCGCGTCCGCGACACGCTTTCGAACGCCTTCGATCTCTGCGAGCAGCTGGTTGATCTCCGGCTTTGCGCCGCCAGCCTTGAACAGCGCCTGTCCGGCCGTCTCGATCGCCTTGTACATCTTCGGAAGCGACGTAACCGCGGCGCCCGAGGCCGCACCAAAGATCGCCGTCTGGGTGTCGCCCTGAAGCGACGTGACCTCCTGCAGTTCGTCGAGCCCGAATGCGTAGATGTTCGCGAACAGCTCTCGCGTGACGCCCGGATACAGGAGCGACGCCGGCTCGACCGACCGGACCTCGCCGTCCGGCCCCGTCAACCGGACTCCCTTCCCCCTATAGCGCTCGACCATCCAGCGCTCGCCGGCATCGGTCGCAAGCACGAGCCGCCCGCCTTCGTCCCCGCCCGCAAGCGGCGGATACTGGCGCTCGGTCGTGTTCTTGCGCGGAAACCCGAACAGCAGCGCCCGCACGAACCCGACGAGCGTCGATTTTCCGGCTTCGTTCTCGCCGGCGACGATGGTGAGGCCCGGAGCGAGCTCGTCCACCCGCGCGTCTCGAAACAACCCGAACCCGTCGATCGAGATTCCGGTGATCCTCACGACGCGCCCTCCAGCCGGTCGACGCACAGCATCTCGGCCTCGGCGACGAGCGCAGCGACCTCCTCGTCGGTCAGCTCGTCGAGCGCCCGGGCCGCGCGCGGATTGCGGTACAGCTCGGCAAGCGCGTCGCGGACGCGCGCGAGTCCGTCCGGCCCCGCGCGAACTTCGGCCGCGATCGTCAGCACTTCCGCCAGCAGGTCTTCGCCCTGGCGCCGCTCGTCGAGATCGATCTCGGGCCGGACCGCGACGTCGAGCGCCTCGACCCACACGAATGGCTCGACGTCGGCAAGCTGCTCACGCAGCCGCTCGAGAAGCTCCCGGTCCGCGTCCTTGTGCGCGAGCGCGTGCGACAGTGCCGTACGGCCCCCGATGGACACGCGACAGATGAGCGCGCGGCCATCCTCAGCCGCGGCCGCCTCCTCGACCGCGCCAAGCACGCGATCCGAGAGCGCATCGATCGTCTCGATCGCGCTCGCGTCGACCGTCACGATGGAAAAACGGATCACGTCGAGCGGCAGAAACTCGGTCGTGACACCGCCCGAGTCGTCGACGCATACGAGCATGCACCCGCGCGCGCCAGGCTCGCGCACGTGGCGCGCCTGCAGGTTGCCGGGATAGACGACGTGGGGGTGCTCGGCGAGCACGGCGCGCGCGTGCACGTGGCCGAGCGCCCAGTAGTCGTAGCCGCTCTCGCGAAAATCCGCCAGCTCGGCGGGAGCGTAGGGCGCATGACCCGTGTTGGCGCCGACGTTCGCGTGCACGAGCCCGACGTGAAACAGCCCGCCTGCAGGTCGCGGGAACATCCGCACGAGATTCCGGTTCTCGACCTTGTGCGCAAAGCTCACACCCGACACGGTTGCTGCCGGCGCGCCGCCGATCTCGACCACCTCGGTCTCGACCGTGTCGCCAAAGATCCGCACGCCGTCGGGCCACGCGATCGTCGCGCTCCATCCGTCGAGCGCGTCGTGGTTGCCGTGCACGACGAAGCTCCGAATTCCCGCGCGCGCAAGCCGCGCGAGCCCGTCGCGGAACCTCAGCTGTGCGCGCAGGCTGCGGTCGCTGCCGTCATAGACGTCTCCGGCGATGACCACGAAATCGACCCGCCGTGCGATCGCCGCGGCGATCAGGTTGTCGAACGCGTCGAACGTGGAGCGGCGGATCGCGGTCGCGATTGCCTCCGACTCGGCCGTCACACCGCAGAACGGGCTGTCGAGATGGAGATCGGCTGCGTGGATGAACGAGAAGCCCGGCATACGAGTCCGGCGATTCTACCGTATGGGGATTCGCGATCCGACATCGGAGCTGGGCGCGGTAGCGCTCAGGCCCCAAAGTAATTGACGCACAAAGGTCGAAGTCGGGATGGCCGCCAGGACTCACGTCGCCCGCAACGCCTGTTGGGGCCTGAGCGCTACCGCGCCCAGCTCTGATACCTTCAACGTCGCGTGACCTTGAAGATCCACAACCCCCACGTCGTCGTCGTCGGTGCCGGCGCCGCCGGGTTGATGACCGCGATCGCCGCCGCCCGCTCCGGCGCACGTGTCGTGCTGCTCGACCGCCGGCGCAAGGTCGGGGCAAAGATCCTGATCTCCGGCGGGACGCGCTGCAACGTGACGAACGCCGAGGTCAGCGAGACCGACTTCAACACGCCGTCGCTGCCGTTCGTGCGAAATGTCCTCCGACAGTTCCCGCCCGATCGCGCTCGCGCGTTCTTCGAGGAGCACGGCGTCGCGCTCAAGCTCGAACCGACGGGCAAGTACTTTCCCGTCAGCGATTCGGCGCGCGACGTGCTCGCAGGTCTGCTCGCGGCGTGCGAAGCGGCCGGCGTCGAATTGAGACGCGAAGCGCTCGTCACCGGTGTTCGGCGGTCGGCCGACGGCGGTCTCGCCGTCGACACCGACACGGGCGAGATCGCCGCCGCGGCGGTCGTGCTGTGCACCGGCGGGCTCTCGTTCCCCGAAACGGGAAGCGACGGCATCGGGTACACGATCGCCGCGTCGTTCGGCCACACGATCGTGCCGACATCCCCCGCGCTGACGCCGCTCACGTCGTCGCCCGCAACGTACGCCGGACTCTCAGGCGTCACGCTGCCGGTCGAGCTCACGCTCGTCGTCGACGGCCGGAAGTCGCTGACTCGCGCCGGTTCGTTTCTCTTCACGCACACTGGCTACAGCGGTCCGGTCGCACTCGACATCAGCCGCCACTGGATCCGGCGCGGATGGGACGCGGGCTCGGTCGCCCTCCGCGCATCGTTTCTCCCCGGAGCGACGCATGACGAGCTCGAGGGGTCGTGGCTGGAGGAAGCCGCCCGCGCGCCACGGCGGAAGGTCGCGTCGCTCGTCGCATCGCGGATCCCGGCGAGGCTCGCCGAACGGCTCGTCGCCGATGCGACAGGCGACGCCGAGCTCGAGCTCGGACGCGCGACGCGCACCGAGCGCCGTGCGGCGATCGAGGCGGTCCTCGGGCTCGAGCTCCCCGTGACCGGCGTCGCGGGGTACGCGAAGGCCGAGGTCACGGCCGGCGGCGTCGCGCTGGGCGAGGTCGTCGCGAGGACGCTCGAATCGCGGCTTGCGCCCGGGCTCTTCTTTGCGGGCGAGATTCTCGACGTCGACGGTTACATCGGCGGGTTCAACTTCCAGTGGGCGTGGTCGAGCGGATGGGTCGCGGGCCGCGCGGCTGCTACTTCTGCGCTTCGGGATCGAAATCGATCGACGCCGAGTTGATGCAGTAACGCAGATGCGTCGGGCCCGGGCCGTCGTCAAAGACGTGGCCGAGATGCGCGCCGCACTTGGAGCACGTCACTTCCACGCGCTTCATCCCGAACGCGTAGTCCATCGACTCGGCGACACGTTCGTCATCCGCCGGCGCCGAGAAGGCCGGCCAGCCGCACCCGGAGTTGAACTTGGCATCCGACGTGAAGAGCACCTCGCCGCAGACGATGCACTTGTACGACCCGTCCTCGAAGTGCTTGTCGTACTTGCCGGTGAACGGCCGCTCGGTGCCCTTCTCCTGCGTGACGTGGTACTGCTCGGGTGTCAGTCGCTTGCGAAGGTCGTCGTCTTTCATAATGAGTTCTTGCCGCAGATGAACGCGAATCCGCGCAGATCTGCGTTCTAGTTCGGAGCTTTCAACTTCTGGATGCTCTCGCGGATTGTTGCCGCATTCGGAGCGTTGGGCACTTGCTTCAGATACGCCTCGAGCGCCGCAGCAGCCCCGGCACGATCGCCCTGCCGTTCGGCCATGCGCGCGCGCTGCAGAAACACCGCGGCGAGCGTCTTGCCGCTCACCTCGTACGCGCGGTCGAGATCCGTCCTGGCTGCCTCGAACAGCTTTGCGCGCATCGCGTCCGCATTCTTGCTGGTCGGATCGAGCGCGCCGGCGTCGTCGATCAGCACGGTCGCGCGCAGCAGAGGATACTGCGGGTCGGACGGGTTCAGTCGCGCCGCCTCGCCGAATGCGGCCGCCGCCACCGAGAACTTCTTCTCGCGCGCCAGCACCATTCCAAAGACGCTGTAGACACGGTCGTCCTTGGGGTTGATCGCGCGCGCCTTGTCGAGCTCGACGACGGCATCGGAGAGCTGGCCCTTCTTCACGAGCTCGGTCCCGAGCGCAAAATGCGCGTCGAAGTAGTTCGGGAATGCGGTGATCGCCTCCCTGAATGAAGCGATCGCCTGGTCGGGCTGGTTGCCCTTCGCGGCCACCTCGCCCTTTTGGTATGCGGTGCGCGCCGCCGCCGGAACGTCCTGCACGAACAGGACACTGCCGCCGCCAGAGCTACGCAGGCCCGCGCGCGGCCTGAGCTGAATCGACACGTAGATCGACTCGCCCGGCCGGTCGCCTCCCGCCTCAGTCCCGAAGTTGACGTTCTCGCTCGCCGGAAGATAGTCGGGCTCCTTGACGGTGAGGATGTACGTCGAGTCAGAGAGACTGCTGAATGCAAAGTCGCCTTCGTTGCTTGTCACCGTCTGCCCGACCGGTATCCCGGTGCTGCTCTCGATGACGACGATGACGTTCGGCAACGGCTTGTTGTTCGGTCCGGTCACCTTGCCCCGGACCTGGTTTCCACCCTGGGCGAAGGAGGCCGGGACCGGGACGAGAACGAGCGCCAGCAAGAAGACGGAGACAAGTCGCGGCACGTGGGTTACCTCTCGAGGCGGGATGCGTCAACCGGCGCCGGGGCGCCCGAAACGCCACTCTAACGAGGGTGCGTCAGCCTGTCCAGCCGCCTTGTGTCGGAGATTGATCTGCGATAATCCGCGTAATCTGCGGCTCGTCTTCCCGAACTTACTTTGGAGAGCCCGCGTACATGCCGTGTTCAATCCAGAACTCTCCACAAGGAGCCGTCCAGAAACCATGCGACCTTCACAACTGTTCCTGCGCCCGATCGCGCTTCTCGTCTTCACGCTCGTCGCGCTTGCGCCGGCGGCACGCGCCGCCGACGGGCCCGGCCCGTCCGACGCCGAGATTGCGCACGACGTCGACGCCATCCTTTCCGCGAAGTTCACACCCGGTCAGCCGGGAGTCGCCGCGATCGTCGTCAAGAACGGAAAGGTCGTCTACCGGAAGGCATACGGGCTCGCGAACCTCGAGCTCCAGACGCCGATGCGGCCCGAGATGGTCTTCGAGATCGGTTCCGTCACGAAACAGTTCACTTCGGCGGCGATCATGCTGCTCGTCGAGCAGGGCAAGATCGGGCTCGGCGACGACATCCGCAAGTACCTGCCGGAGTTCCCCGACAAGGGATCGACGATCACCGTCGAGAACCTGCTGACCCACACCTCGGGGCTCAAGGACTACACCGAGGACCAGGGCTGGGCGAAGCTCATGCGCCAGGACCTGCCGGCCACCGAGATCATCGCCATCACAAAGGACCAGCCGCTCAACTTCCCTCCCGGCACGAAGTGGCTCTACTGCAATACCGGCTACGTGATCCTCGGAGCCATCATCGAGAAGGTGACGGGCGCGAGCTACGGCGATTTTGTACAAAAGAACATCTTTGAACCACTCGGGATGAAGAACACGAGGTACGCCACGAACTTCGGTCTCGTGCCGAATCGGGCATACGGCTACAGCAAGGACGGAGACACGATCGTCAATGCCCAGTTTCTGAGCATGAGTCAGCCGCACGCCGCAGGAGCGCTCGAGTCGACGGTGGACGACCTTGCGATCTGGGACGCCGCCGTCGCCTCCGGGAAGTTACTCACCAAGGCGTCATGGGATCGTATCTTTACATCGTACAAACTTCCGAATGGTGACGACACGCACTATGGCTACGGCTGGCTGATCGGGCAGTTCGAGGGACATCGCGTCATACGGCACAACGGCGGCATCTTTGGCTACGTCTCCGAGGTGTTTCGCCTGCCGGACGACCACGTGTACGTCGCGATGCTCACCAATACGGACGCGTCGGGCATCGACACGGGCTACGTCGTGACGAAGATCGCCGCTGCCGCGGCCGGATTGCCGTATCGCGAGCCAACGGCGGTCACGGTCGACCCCAAGATCCTCGACCAGTACGTCGGCGTCTACAAGATCGACGAGACCAACGAGCGTATCGTGCGCCGCGACGGAGACCACCTGACGACGCAGCGGACCGGCGGCGAGCTCAAGGCAGCATATCCGTCGAGCGAGAACACGTTCTTCTACAAGGAGTCGTTCACGCGCGCGAGCTTTACGCGTGACGCATCGGGAAAAGTCGTCGCGATGGTGATGGACGATTCCGGTTTGAAGCAGACGGCCGCCCGCACCGACAAGCCGCTCCCTGCCGACCGTGCGGCGGTTGTCGTCGATCCTCAGGTGCTCAAGACGTATGTCGGCGTCTACGAACTGGCGCCCGGGTTCTCGTTGACCGTAACATCCGACGGGCCAAGGCTCTTTGCACAGGCAACGGGCCAGCCCCCGTTCGAACTGTTCGCAAGCGCCGAGACCGAGTTCTTCCTGAAGGTCGTCGACGCCCAGATCACGTTCGTGAAGGGGCCCGACGGTACACTCGATCATCTGGTGCTGCACCAGGCCGGGCGCGACATGCCGGCGAAGAAAGTGAAATAGCGGGCCGCCGGCACGTCGAATATCCAGGCATCCTCTCGCGGGTCTCCCCCGGCGATCTCAATGCGCCACACCGACAAGCGATGGCCGACCGAACCCCGCGCCGTGCGGTTCGGTCGCGGGCTGAGCATGGCGGCCGTCGCGCTGGCTCTTGCCGTCGTCGTTGCCTGCAATTCCACTTCGCCGTACTTCGGCGATACTACGCCGCCTCGCGAACAGGTCCTCACGCTCAGCAACATGATCGAGCCGCGCTCGCTCGACCCGCATCGCGCGCTCGGCGACTACGAGGCGAACATCACGTCGAACCTCTTCGACTGTCTGACGACGTACGACCCGCGAACGTCCGAACCGCTGCCCTCTCTCGCCACATCGTGGGAGCACAACGCGGACGCGACCGTGTGGACGTTCCATCTGCGGTCAGACGCCGGCTGGACCGATGGGGCGCCGCTGACAGCCGACGACTTCGTGTATTCGTGGAGGCGAATCGTCGCCCCGGCGACCGCGTCGCCCGCGGTGAGCCCGTACCTGTACTACGTCAGGAACGGCGAGGCCATCAACAAGGGGAGGATCGCGGACGTCGCGGAGCTCGGCGTGCGCGCCGTCGACCGCGCGACGCTCGAAGTCACGCTCGAGCGGCCCACGCCGTTCTTTCTGTCGCTGACGTCGTGGGTCTCGTTCGCACCGCTCCCGCGCCAGGCGATCGAGCGTTGGGGCGGCGACTGGATCCGGCCCGAGCACATCGTGACGAGCGGACCGTTCCGGCTCGTGTCGCACGTCCCCTACGATCGCATCGTCCTCGCGAAGTGGGACGGCTGGTGGGGCGCGGCCGACGTGGCGCTCGAGCGCGTCGTGATCCTGCCCGTCGAAGACCTGAACACCGTCGTGAACCTCTACAAGGCGAACTACATCCAGGTGACGTGGGGCGCCATCCAGACGATTCCGTCGATTGCCGTGGCGGGCCTCCGCGACAAGGCAGACTTTCGCGCGTCGCCGATGTTCGGCGTCTACTACTATTCGCTGAACGTCAAGCGGCCGCCGCTCGACAACGTGCTCGTTCGCAGGGCGCTGAACCTGGCGATCGACAAGCGGGCGATCTGCGAACGCGTGCTGAGGGGCGGCCAGCTGCCTGCAGAGACGTACGTCCCGCACGGCGTTCCCGGCTATCCCCATCCGCCGGGGATCGGCCACGACCCCGACGAGGCGCGCCGGCTCCTCGCCGAGGCGGGCTATCCCGGCGGACGCGGATTCAGGCCGATCGAGATCTGCTTCAACACGTCCGATCAGCACCGCCAGATCGCCGAGGCAATCCAGGCCGAGTGGAAGCAGGAGCTTGGAATCCAGGTCGAACTGAGGAACCAGGAGTGGCAGACCTTCTCGGCGACGCGCGACCGGCGCGACTATGACGTCGCGCGTTCGGCGTACTCGTCGAGCGAGATCGATCCCGACGAATTCGTGACGACGTTCACGTCGGATACCACGCTCAACATCCCCGGATGGGTCGACCCTGCGTACGTTCGACTGATCGACTCGGCGGACCGCGACGCGGATCCCGCGCGCCGCCTCGCAAAGATCGCCGAGGCCGAATCGCTGCTGCTCGACGCGATGCCGATCATCCCGATCTATTTCCTGTCGTCCCTGCATCTGCAGAAGCCGTTCGTGCGCGGGTGGTACGACAACCCGCTCGACCAGCACCCGCTGAGATTCGTGTCGATCGACACGGCGTGGCGACCCAGCGACTAGGTCGCATTCGGAATTCGCGTAGATCTGCGTTTATCTGCGGCCGCTCTTCAATCCGATCGCGCGCCCGACGACTCGCCCCCGTACTGCAGCGCGATCCACAGGATCCACAGCGACGCGTTGATCCCGAACCCGACGTACGGATACCACAGCGCGACGAGCGTCGCCGTCAGGTAGACCGGCAACGCCATCACGTAGGCTCGATTGACACGCGTCACCTGCGCCTCGGTCACGGACTCGTGCAGCAGCCTCCGCTTGTACGACGCCGTCATCCACACCAGGCAGAACGCGATGCTGATCAGCACGAACGTGCCGTTGTAGAACGCCACGGCCGCGTTCGCTCCACCGCGATCGAGGTATTCGGCCATCAACGCGGTCGGAAACGGCACGAACGTCACGAGCAGCAGCAACACCCCGTTCGCGTACATGAACTTCGAATCGGCGTGCCGCACCATCTTGAACAGCCCGTGATGGTTCACCCACATGATCAGGATGACCATGAAGCTCGTGATGAACGAAAGAAACGACGGCCACAGGCCGCAGAGCGCGCGGAACACCTCGGCGCTCGCGGCACCCTCCGGGAGATGCGGCACCTTGATCTCGAGAATCAGCAGCGTGATGGCGATGGCAAACACGCCGTCGCTGAACGCCTCGACCCGGTTCGTGTCGCTTCGGTTCATGCGTCGATCGCCCTACTTTGCCGTCTCAGCCACGACGATCGGCGGAATGCCCGCATCGCGGATCGCCTGGTTGAACGGCGCGAGGTCTGTCGCGTACGCCTGGTTCAACTCCGCGAGCACTGCCGCAAGCCGCGCCGCGACGTCCCTTGCATAGAGGACCGACGCGTCGGTCGGGCGCGCATCGGCGCTGGACACGACGGTCGCAATGCCGACGATCTGATGGTCGAGCGCAGGCGGGAAGTTCAGCACGTCCTGGCTGCTCTTGATGTCGGGATTGACCAGCTTTCGCTCGATCGCGGTGAGCTTCTCGTCGAGCGTCTTCGCCTTCTCGTCGAGTCCTGCGCCCTTCCCGATCCGTTTCGCGCGGTCGACGACGTCCTTCATCTGCGCCTTGACGTCGCGGATGCCTCGGACGGCGTCGTGCGTCTGCTGCAACTCGTCGCGCAGCGTCCTGAGGAGCTCGAATTGCTGGCGCAGCTCCGCCGCCGTCACCTTCACCGTCGGATTCGGAACCACGTCGAACGGTTTCGTGACGGTCTCGGTTCCCAGCGTAAACCTGACCGCGTACGTCCCAGGACTGACTCGCGGCCCCTGCCGGGAACCCCAGATGACAGCCTTTGGCACGAGCTTGGGGCTCGCGAGCCGCATGTCCCACACGACGCGGTTGTCGCCCGCAACGATATCCTTCAACGGCAACGGAGCGTCCGCCGGGTCGTCAGGCCCTGGCTCGCGCTTCTCGCTCGAGAACGTCCTCAGCACCGTGTCGCCCTCGAGGAATTCGATCTTGAGCGTCTCCTTCTCGCCGAGCTTCTCCCTGAGCCAGAACGAGACCGCCACGCCGTTTGGCGGGTTCTCGCCGAGTGCGGGCGCGGATCCCTCGAACGAACCGCCACCGTCCCATCGCACCGCCGGCCGCGGATCAAAGACAAAGAGCCTCGTCGATGCCGCCGTCGCGGCGGAATACGAACGAAGCGGTGTGAGGTCGTCGAGAATCCAGAACGCGCGGCCCTGCGTCGCGACGACAAGATCGCCGTTCTTGATCGTCATGTCGGTGATCGGTACGATCGGCAGGTTCTGCTGGAACGGTTGCCAGTTCGCGCCGTCGTCGAGTGACACGTAGAGGCCGGTCTCCGTTCCTGCGAACAGCAGCCCCTTGCGCTGGGGGTCTTCGCGGATCACGCGCGTGAACGCCGTCTCCGGAATTCCCGTCGTGATCTTTGTCCACGTCTTGCCATAGTCGTTCGTCTTGTAGAGGTAGGGCCGGAAGTCGTTGTTCTTGTACATCGTCGCCGCGACGTACGCGGTTGCCGGATCGTGAGCGGACGCGTCGATGGAGTTGATCTGGATCCACTCCGGCATGCCCTTTGGCGTCACGTTCTGCCACGACTTCCCGCTGTCGCGCGTCACGTGCACGAGCCCGTCGTCCGATCCGACCCAGATGGTCCCCGGCTCGCGCGGCGACTCGGTCACCGCGAAGATCGAGTCGTAGAGCTCGACGCCGGTGTTGTCGCGAGTGATCGGGCCTCCCGAGTAGTCCTGCTTCGTCTTGTCGTTGCGCGTGAGGTCGGAGCTGACCTCCTCCCACGTCTGCCCTTCGTCGCGCGTGCGGAGGAGCACCTGCGCGCCGTGATAGACGGTGTTTGGCTCGTGTTTCGACGCGATGATCGGTGCGTTCCACTGGAACCGGTAACGGAGGTCCTTTGGCGCCTGGCCTATCGCGAGCTGCGGCCACGCGGTGATTTCGCGCGACTGACCCGAGACGTTGTCGTACCGCGAGATCGATCCGCCGTACTCGCCGGCATAGACAACGTCCGGATTTCCGGGCTTTGGTGCGATCCAACCGCTCTCACCGCCGCCGACCGGGTGCCAGTCGCTCTCGCCGATCCCGGAGTCGTTGCTGCGGCTCTTGATCGCGATCGTCGTGTTGTCCTGCTGCGCGCCG
This sequence comes from Blastocatellia bacterium, assembly GCA_044224215.1. Lineage (GTDB taxonomy): Bacteria > Acidobacteriota > Blastocatellia > UBA7656 > JADIYM01 > DAOMFM01. Next base: position 7,460 of record JBGAKX010000027.1, on the reverse strand, counting down.
TAGACCCAGTACGGATACCGGTCGTCAGTGGTGACACGGTAGAACTGGCCGGTGGGCTGGTTGTTGAGCGACGACCACGACGCACCGTTGTCGACGCTGACCGCGCCACCGCCGTCGTCGCCGATGATCATCCGCGTCGAGACGTCCGGATCGATCCACAGGTCGTGGTGGTCACCGTGGTTCGTGCCAATCACGGAGAAGCTCTGGCCGCCGTCGTTCGAACGGTGAAAGTTGACGTTCAGGACGTAGACGGTATCGGCGCTGCGCGTGTCGGCGTAGATCTTCGTGTAGTACCACGCACGCTGCCGAAGGCTGTTGTCCGAGTTGATCAGCGTCCACTTCTCGCCGCCGTCGTCGGAACGGTAGACGCCGCCCTTCTCCGCTTCGACGAGCGCCCAGATGCGGTCGGGGTTGACGGGCGACACGGCGACGCCGACGTTGCCGACGACGCCCGTGGGAAGCCCGCCTTCGAGTTTCTTCCACGTGTCGCCGGCGTCGGTCGACTTGAAGAGGCCACCTTCGGTGCCGCCCGAGAGCAGCGCCCAGGGTTTGCGCTGCACCTGCCACATGCCGGCGTAGAGGATTCTCGGGTTCGTCGGGTCCATGCACAGATCCGACGCGCCGGTCTTGTCGCTGACGTACAGAACCTTCTCCCAGGTCTTGCCGCCGTCCTTGGACCGGTACACGCCGCGTTCGGGGTTGGGTCCCCACACGTGTCCCTGCGCGGCGACGTAGACAAGGTTCGGGTCGGTCGGGTGCACTCGGACGCGCGAGATCTGGTGCGTTTCCGCGAGGCCCATGTGCTGCCACGTCTTGCCGCGGTCGGTGGAGCGGTACACGCCGTCGCCGTGCGAAACGTTGCCGCGAATGGCGGATTCGCCCATCCCCGCGTAGACGACGTTGTGGTCGGATTCGGCGACGGCGATCGCGCCGACCGAGCCGGTCTTGAAGAACTTGTCGGAGATCGGGCGCCACGTGGAGCCAGCGTCCTCGGTCTTCCAGACGCCGCCGCCCGTGGCGCCCATGTAGAAGACCGACGGTTCGCCCCGGACACCGGTGACGGCGCACGAGCGGCCGCCGCGGTACGGTCCGATGCAGCGGAACTTCATCGCCGCGAGCTGCTCCGACAGCGTCTTGGGCGCGGGCGTGTCGCCGGCGCGCGCGGACGCGGCGACGGAGGCAAGCAGCATGACGGCGACGAGGATTCGTGCAGATTGGACTCGCTTCACGGGCGTCTCCTTGGTGTGGTGGAAAGGGCCACAGATTACACGGATGGCGGGGATCTATCCACGGGGTTGTGTGCCCGCGCCTTTGCCGGAGCCTGCCTTTTTTGGTGAGCCGGGCGCTACCGCACCCGGCTCTGGGTCTGTCATTGCGCGCTGGCGTTGAACCAGAGCCGGGCCCGGTAGGGCTCCGCCCACCTCCAGGCTCGCCCAACCGGCCGGAACGCTGCCGTCCCCTTGATACCTTCCAACCCGACCGACACAATGCTCGTTCACCGTGTCAGCCCAAGACCCCCTTGACGACGCACATGAACCGGCTGACGCCCGGGCCGAATGGCTCTTCCCCGCCGTCGTCTGGCTCGCGATGTCCGTCATGGCCGTAGCCTACGTCTGGCTGTACGGGCGCCCCGTGCCTTACATGGAGGATTGGGAGCTCGTCCCGACGCTGTCCGGAGCGACGCCGTTGCGGCTCGGCTGGCTGTGGGAGCAGACCGTCGAGCACCACTACGTGCTTGCCCGCGCGATTCTCTATCCGCTGTGGAACGCGACACGTGACCCGCGTTCGGCGATGTACATCAACGCGCTGCTTCTTTCGGCGCTTGCACTCGCGCTGATCCTCACCGCGCGCCGGCTCAGGGGGCGTGTATCGTTCGCCGACGCGTTCTTCCCCCTCGCGGTGCTGCACTGGGCCCACGGCGAAACGATCATCTTCTTCTATTCGCTCAGTTTCGTGCTGCCGGTCGTGCAGGCGGCGGCAGTCGTGATGATCATCGCCACCGATCTGTGGAAGTCACGTCGCTGGGCCCTGTGGGTGCTCGCGTTGTGCGTCGCGCTCCAACCGCTCAATGGAGGCATCGGGCTGCTGCTCGCGCCACCGCTCGCCGTGTGGATGGCGTACGCGGGCGCCGTTCAACTGCGAACCGCCGAGAGCGGCGGACGTCGCCGGGCCGCGGTCCTCATCGGCTCGGCATGCGCAACGGTGTTGCTGTGCGCGCTCTACTTCGTCGGGTACCAGCAGCCGGTGTACTTCGCAACACATGCCCGAACGCTTCGCGGCACGGCGCGGACGCTGGTCGAAGTCCTCAGCGTTGCCTTCGGCAGCGGCGGCGCGTGGCTGTGGCCGTATGCGGCAATCCTGGTCGTTCTGTTATTCGCCGTCGCGCTGTGTGCGCTGCTGGTGCCGGCCGCGCGCGAATGGCCGCACGCGAGCAGGGCTGCCGGCCTGCTGGCGTGTGTTGGCGCGGCGTGCCTCGTCGCGGCGGGCATTGCGTGGGGCCGAACGGTCATCGGCCCGCTGGCAGGGATTCCAGCTCGATACGCGCTCCTTCTCACCCCCGGTCTGTTCGCAGCCTATTTCGCCGCGCAGATATATGCCCGCGCGTCGCTTGCAGCGCTCGCGCAATTCGCGCTGTTCGCGTGTGCGCTCGCGGTGCTGTGGCCGAACACCGAGGTTGGCATCGAGTACGGCCGCATGCGGGCCGACGCCGCAGACGTCGTGATTCGGGGCGTTGCCGCTGGCGCTCCGTCGACGGTGCTGGCCGAGCGAACGATGGGAAAGATCTACCCGAACACGGACGCGCTTGCGGAACGGCTCGACATGCTGCGAGCCCAGCGCTCGGGACCGTTCATCGATGCTGCTCCTCAATCCGGGCCGTGCGTGTCGACCGACGCGGCGCTCACGGTGATCGCTCTGAACGAAACCGAAGTGCGCGACGGCGTCGTCCATTGCCTGGGTGACGACGGGCATATCGACTACGCGCTCGCGCGGCCTCTCGACGTGTGCGGCGTGAGGGTCGTCTATTCGTTCGACGCGTCGGCTGCGCCTGAGGCCGACATGCAGCTCTACTGGATGCTCGACGGTGCCAACCAATTCGCCGAGGGCGACCGGACCGTGTCGCATCGCGTGCCTGCGACACCGGGCGAGCACGAGGCCACGTTCTGGATCTACGACCGCATCGACCGTCTGCGGATCGATCCGGACATCCGGCCGTTCGATATTCGGATCGTTCGCGTGGAGTTCCTGGTGCACCAGTAGGCACTCCGCGCCTCCGCGTCTTTGCGTCTCTGCGTGCGGATCTACGCTGGCAGCTTCACCTGTAGAAGTTCCGCCCCACGTGCTGCTCGCATGGAGTACGTGATTCCTCCCGGCAGGACACAACTGTCACCTTCACTCAGGATGTGATCGCCAATCGCATCGCCCTCGACCCGAACCTCGCCGGTCAACACAAACAAAAAGTGAAACTCCTCGGCCGATGCCACCGGTGTTGTCGTATTGTTCACGTCGCGCTGCGCCCGCAGCACGCGCACACCCGCGAGCCCGGCCGTGGCCGCCGCGATGCCGGTGTCGCTCGACTCAAAGCCCCCAAACTCGGACGGGTCCCAACTCGCACCCGCAGCCTCGTACCGAACGAACCGCTGCCCCGCATACTTGCGGTCGTGACGGATCGAGGTGGTCGGCAGGTCGAGCGCGTGATCGGCCCACGTCTCGTGAACCGCGGGACAGCCGACCTCGACGACCTCCAGCCCAGGTGACGACTCGAGCACGCGATGGCGAATCTCCGGTGGCTGCAACACGCAGTCGCCCGCGTGCAGTACGAACGGCTCGCCCTGGTCTTCGTACACGACGCGCACCCAGCCTGTGCGGCAGAAGATCATCTGAAACCGGACCTTGTGAAAGTGCACGTAGTCGGGCACCTCGCCGCCGTCGGGAATCCGGATGTGCGACGCGATGAAACGTCCGCCGAGACGCGACGGAATGAGGTCGCGGTACAGCATCCCGGCGCGGCCTGCGCTCCATCCATCCGAGCCGCCGCGTGTGAGCACCCACTCGGGATTGACCGTCTTACCCGGAAGAACCGACGCCGCCGCATCGTCCACGAACTCGATGCGCATGCCGTTCGGAGCCGTCAGGCGTCGCGTGCCTTCGTCGCCGTGGAGTCTCAGCACGGCACCCACCGGCCCAGTCGCTTCCGACCGCTCGAGCCGTAACGTGACGCCGTGTCCCGATACCACCGCGATACACGGAGCGTCCGCCGGGAAGATCAGGTCGACACGAAAGCCCAGGTCGCCGGTAAAGAATGCGAGCATTTGGGTGAGGTCCTCGCACGGAATGCAAATCTCGGCCGCGCGGATCGGGTCGTGCGAATCGGTGATTTTGTGATCCATGATGATGAGAAGAACAGACCGCGGATGTTGCGGATCATGCGGATCGCATCCGCGATGAGTCAAAACCCATACCGACTGCTGTTAACGCCCGGTATGGCGAGAACGTCTAACCGATCAGTGCGCACTATTATTTCATACCTCATTCTCTCGCTCGCGATTGTGGCCGCGTCGCCGCTCGCGGGCGTGGCGCGAAGTGGCGCACCTGCCGACCAGATGGATCGTTACCTTTCGATCCGGTCCGAGATGGGCAATTTCAGCGGCGCGGTGCTCGTCGCACGGTACGGCAAGGTGCTCCTCAGAAAGGGCTACGGCTACGCCGACGTCGAACGGAAGATCCGCTTCACACCCGAGACGCAGCACGAGGTCGCGTCGGTCTCCAAGATGTTCACGGCAATGGCTGTGCTCGTCCTGCGCGATCGTGGGAAGCTGAAGCTCGACGACCCGATCTGTCGATACGTCGATGATTGCCCTGAATCGTGGAAGGCAATCACGATCGAGCAGTTGCTCCATCACACATCCGGGATTCCCGACTACGAGGAGTCGCTCGAGCTGGGTTCGCAGAAGTACCTCGATTTCATGGTTCGGCCCGATGCATCAGCCACGATCTTTGCGAATGCGCGGAAGCTGCCTCTCGACTTCGCGCCTGGCGAGAAGTTCAACTACAGCAACACCGGATACATCGTGCTCGGCCAGATCGTCGAGCGCGCGGCGGGCCAGCCGTTCGAAGACTTCGTCGTCGCCAATGTGCTCAAACCGGCGGGAATGACGCATTCGGGTGTCCTCGGCACCGGTGTGCGACCGCACCAGCTTGCGAACGGCTATACGCACGGCGACCTCGGATGGGAGCGGACACTTGCGGGGGTCTCGCTCACCGACGGCCATCTGACGCGGGTGCCGCGACTCGCGTTGACGCCGCCCGAGGGCGATGCGTGGCTCTACAGCACCGTCGACGATCTCTATCGCTGGAGCCTGGTCATGGACGGCCGCGGTTTCGTGCCCGCGACGGACATCGCCGAGATCTTCCACCCCGGGCTCGGCAACTACGGCCTTGGCTGGTTCGTCGACACGGCGTTCGACCGGAAGCGGGCACGCCATACGGGTTTTCTGCCCGGCTACGCGACGGATTTCATCAGGTTTCCGGACGACGGACTGACGATCGTCATCGTGTCGAACCTCGACCGCGCGAGGCTGAACCGAATCGCGTGGGACATCTCTGCGATCGCGCTGGGCAAGCCGTACGACATGCCGTTGCGTGGCAAGGTCGTCAAGCTGGCGCCTGACCAGCTCGCGCGGCTCGAAGGAAAATACCGGTTCGCCGACGGCACGTTCGTCACGATCGCGAACGAGCCCGATTACCTGACGGCGAGCGTCGAGGGGAAGTACAAGGCTGGGCTGATCCCGCTGTCGGCGACCGAGTTCTTCATGCCGCTCGCGGAGGGCCGTGTGACGTTCTCGGCCAATGACGACGGACGGATCGTTCGGGTGAACCTCCGCTACTCGGGCGAGGATCACATCGCCGAACGCTGACGCGCCGGCACGATGAACGCCTGAGGCTCCGCCGTCTGCGAACACGATTCTCGAACGTTCGCTACAGCGGCGCATTCAACGCGTCGAGCAGCTCGCGATCCTTGGCGCCCTCGTGGCACACGATGCACGACTGCTTGGCGCTCGCCTCGAGCTCAGACACCAGCGCGTAGGTCAGGCCCTTGTCGGCCCACGTGATCACCTTCAGCCCGTCGATTGCGTCAAAGTGGAACGTCAGCCCCTTCATGGCGATCTCGGTTCCGCCCGCGGGCATCGCGGTCGCACTCGACGTCACGACGAGCGAGATCGGCCGGTTCCCCATCTCGTACGCCACGAGCGCCGCATAGTCGCCGCGGAACCCGACCAGCCTTGCGCCCTCGAGCCGGTACCGCAGATCCTGGCCGGACGATTCCTGGTAGTTCGGAAGTTGCAGCCCGAACGGGACCTTCCCGGCGAACCACGACGAAACCGCCTCGGGTGAATCCGTCGAGATCTCCAGCGGCAGCTGGCCGCGCACGTGCCTGCTGTGCACGTCGACGGCGAGCCGCGCGAACTCCGATGGCTCGGGAGCCCGCACCGCCGAATCGCGCGCCACCACGAGCAGCACGCCGACCGCCGCGACGAGACTTGCCGCAATCCAGATCGCCGCGGCCGACCGCCACCGCGGACGCCCGGCGATCAGGCGCGTGACGCGTCCACGCAGCGCGTCGGGCACGCGCAGTGGCTCGCCCGATCCTTCGAGAATTTCCGACACCCGCGTCCGCAATCCCTCGGGTGCTTCGTACAACGGACGCGAGGCGCGCACCATGTCGACGAACGCGCGCTCGTCCTCGGCGATCGCGCGACAATCCGGGCAGTCCCGAATGTGCTCGTCGAACAGCTCCAGATCCTCGCCGCCAAGCTCGGAGTCCAGATGGAACGCCATCTGCGATCGAATCTCGTCGCATCGTGTCACGTTGCTCATGATGGCCGTCCCATTCCCATGCCGGCAAGCTGCAGTCTGAGCCTGTCCCGGGCGCGGCACAACCGCGACATTACGGTCCCCGCGGGACAGCCGAGCACGGCTGCGATCTGCTGATACGAAAACCCCTCGATGTCGCGAAGGACGATGATCTCCTGGTACAGCGCCGGGAGGCGTCCGATGGCGTCGCGAACGTGCTCGCCCGTCTCCTTTCGCTCGAGCTCGCCGAGCGGATCCTGACGCTCGTCCATCCAGCGGACCCGGTCGGCCTCCTCCACGTCGAGATCGACGAATCGCGGTCCCGAGCGGTCGTGCCGAACCTGGTTCAGCCACGCGTTGCGCATGATCGCGAACAGCCAGCCCTTGAGGTTGCTGTCGGGCAGCAACCTCCCGAATGCGCGAACGGCTCGCAGGTAGGTCTCCTGGACCAGATCCTCCGCTGCGGCCGAGCTCCTCGTGAGCGTCATGGCGTAGCCGTACAGCGCGTCGAGGTGCTCGATCGCTGTGGAACTGAATTCCGGTGCGTTGTCGGTCGATTCGTCCATGAATTCCAGCGTGCGCGTGTCCGGCACGTGAACAGGTCCGTA
>JBGAKX010000210.1:0-5747 GCA_044224215.1 Blastocatellia bacterium | reverse complement strand
GGGGTCAAGGAGCGAAGCGACGACGACCCCCGGCACGCAACAAGTGGACCCGCGACCCTGTAAGGGTCGCCCGCGGACCTACAGCGTCTTGGACTTGAGCCACTTCGGACCATCATCGTCGGGGGGATGCGCGCCGGCGCCTTCCCCCTCGATGAGCTCGTTCACCGCCTCGATCGTCCGCCGATCGAACGCCGGCAACGGTCCTTCCTTTGTCAGGTCCGCTATCGCCCTGATGGTCTCGATGTCATACGCCGCCTTGCACGCGATCAACCGCTCGCGCAAGTCCTCGCGCCGAGCCTGCAACAGGCGTCGATGGTGGTCGATCCCCATCTCCAGAAACTCCGACGCACTCGACGCCATCGCATCCACGCGCTCGCGATCCGCAAACCGGAACCCGCACGAACACTTCGGAGAATCGACGAGCGCCCCGCGAACATTCGCCGTGCAGTGCGCGTCCCGCAACACCGAAATCAGGTTGATCGCATCAACGAGATAGCTCTGGTTGCCAATCGACAACGACGACAGCGCGTCGAGCGCCTGCCACGACGGGCTCTCGACAATCTGCGCGCTCAGCCGGTCGATATTCTCCGCGCCGACACTGGCGTCGTGGAGCTCGACGTAGATTCGCGAATACTCGTCGCGATACGCGTGGAACGAGTTGAGCAGCGCGACACGCCGCTTCTCGCTGACGAACTCGCTCAGCGATTCGAGCCACCCAAGCAGTTCCGTCCGCAGATTCTCGACGTCCTCGTCGTTCACGCGCTCGGCTTCGTGCAGGTAGCGTCCGACGAGCTCGAGCGACGGCACCCAGTCTGCAAACCGCTCGAGCCACGCGAGATGCTCGCGCGAAGCCCACAACTTGTCGGGTGTCTCAAAGATCTTTGCCACCGCGTCGCCGAGCCCGCGCACGGATCCGGCCGCGAGGGCGCGCCGCGCGTAGTAGAGCGACACGTCGAACAGCTGCTTGGCATCGAGCGCTTCGACGATCTCGGGAATCTGCGATCCACGTTCGCCGAGCAGCCGCATCGGACCCGTGTCGTCGCGCGCAACGCGGGTCGAGTACCATGTCTCGAGTCGCCGCAGCCCCGTCGGCGAATCGATCCACGTCGCCATGCTCTCGACGCCGCTCCGGTCCTCCGCGAGCAGGTGCGCAAGCCACAGCGAGTCCGAATCGGCCGCGGCAGCCCGCGTCGCCACTGGAACCTCGGGGATCGGCAGCAGGCGGACGACAAAATTCTCGTCGCGAGAGGTGTGCACGAAATCGGCGATCGGCTCTGATCGCTCGGCGGTCACCCTTGCTCCACCATCGACGTAGACGCGCCGGAACACGTCGACCGCGGCGCGCTCGAGATCGGCGAGAACCGCCGGCAGATCCGTAAACCGTTTTCCTCGATCACTTGCGGCGAGCCGCGAGCACGCCAACCACTTCAACATCGTCGAGTACTCGGCCGGTGTGGGCATCGCGCCGATCCAGCACGCCGTGGCCTGGCGCGCGCGCGCTGCGTCGCTGGCCTCGGACCACGGCCGACCAGGCGAGAAGAGCACCAGCCTCGGGTGCTCGCCGGACGGATCGAGCGAGCGCGCCTCGAGTGTGATCCGGCCAACGGACTGTTCGATCTCCCACAGGTCCACACGCCCCGCGTCCGACGACGTCGGACCGAACGGCCAGTCCGCAAACACGTGGCCGCCGACACCGAGCAGGCCCCGGACCGCCTCCTCGTCGTCCTCGATGGCGTCCACCATCTCCTCGATCAGTACGAGGAGCGCTTCGCGCTCGCCCGTCACCAGGCTGTACCGCCGAGCCGTTCCTTCTCCGCTCGCCACAAGCTGGCCGCGGTCGAGCGTCTCGAGCTGTTTCAGCACGGCCGTCATCAGGGTGTAGCTCGAACCGGCGCCGTGCAGGTCATAGAGCAGCACGCTGTTCGTGATCGTCCGGACATCGGCCGCGATACCTGCGAGCGAATGCATGAAGATCGACTGCAGCGCCAGGCGGCCCCACAACCGCTGCGACTGCCCAAGGCGCGGCAGCGCATCAACGACAAGCCGATCGTACGCGGCAAAACTCGGAGCGAGCGCTGCAACGTGCCGCAACTGCGGCTCGTAGAGCGTGAACATGTCGTTCAGCGCAAACAGGCTTGGCGCGGGGCGACGCTTGACGCTCTCGGCCGCCCACGCCGCAAACTCCGGGAAAGAAAATCCCTGGAGCCACCGGTGCAGATGGCTGCCGACGGTCCACGTCGACACCTCGAGCGGATAGAGCTGGACGAACTCCTCTTCGCCGCATTCAAGCTCGGGCAGCTTTGTGCGCAGCAGCGTGAGCACCTCGCCGATGTCACGACGCTGCCGCGCGTTCTTGACGAGGATGTTGCTCGCCGTGGCCGTCCGCAGCGCCCGCGCCGGAACGTATTCGATCCGGTATGTGTCGAGCAGCGGTCGGATCCATCCCTGGCCGCTGGCCGTTGCGTCGTGGCGCAGCACGTACTCGCCCGCCGTGGCGCACGTTGCAACAGGGAGCGTGCACGAGAGCTCGCCGAGGCGAATGAGCGCCTGAGCGTTCTCCAACGCGTACTTGGCCGACGTGTCGAGCCAGCGGTCGAGATTGTCGAGCACGAACACCACGCGAAGACCGACAGGCAGCGTGGACAGGGCCCGCGCGAGTCGCTCGAGCCGGGAGCCGTGCGGCCCGGAATCGACCTCGTCCGGCAACTCGAAACCGAGCGCATTGAGTTTCTCGAATGCGGAGTCTGCGAGCACGCCAGAGAGTCTTCTGTCGCTCGCGCTGTCGGGAATCGTGACCGCAACGTATTTCGCATCTCCGAGCGAGCGGCGCAATTCGGCAAGTCGTGCGTGAAGCTGCGTGGACGGCCCCGCCTCGAGCACCGACCGAATCGCGACGAGCAGCCGCGACTTGCCGCACCCCGCGCCGCCGACGATCAGGCAGTTGTGCGGTCCGTCGTCCGACGCCGAGAGCCTCTCGACCGCGCGGGCGACAGCATCCCCGATCTCGTACGACAACAGGAACGTCGCGAGCGGGCTCGGCTCGGAGCCGTGCATGGTCGCGTCGCGGCTCCCGACGGGCAGGACGTCGACGAGATCTTTGATCTTGTGCGTCATACGAGTCCGACCTCCGAAAGCCGACAGGAGGTCACGACAGGCGCGATGGTTGGATCGCCACAGGAATGTCTCGCCGCTGAGAGCATCATACTCGCCCGATCGGCATCCGTGCACGCTCCGAGGCGTGCGCTGAACCGACCGTCCGCTGCGTTACGCCGCGACGTGCGCGTAGCACGGCCAACCCGCGAGACAGGCAGTCGGGTATGTCGAACCGGGACTGGACACGACATCGGGGGCTCTCCTGGCTCTTGCCGGCCTCGTTCGCGAGAGCGGACCGGCGGCGGCATCGCGGCTCGATCGCCGTTCAACCACATTGAGGAATCAATCTTAACGCGATAATCACAAAATGTCCCATTGCGCCGCATTCCATTAACTTTTCGGCATCTGACGGCGGCACATTAGGCGCTCAATCTGGCATTGGATGCCGCTCGCGCGGCCTGTTCCCTGGTATCAACTCCATAAAGACGTGTTTTTTGCCGGTTTGGGGTCGAAAAATCTTTCGGACGCCCCACTTGGCGGTTCGGTGCGCAGCCCATTGCCGGCCGTCGAGCATGTTGCGTACAATCGGCGTTTCGATTTGCAGGACCACCCGGAGGAATACCGCACCGCCATGCTTCGCTTCTTCAATCAGCGTCAGGGAATGAGCAAGATCATTCTCCTCACCTTCGTTGCCGTCCTCGTCCTCGGACTTGGAATCGTGTTCGCGCTCCCGTCGGGCCGGACGCTCATCTCGAGCTACACCCCGATTGGCGCGTCGTCGACCGTCGCTTCCGTCGACGGATACAAGATCACGTTGAGCGAACTGAAGAACCAGGTTCGTGTCAGCGGAATGAGCCAGCAGATGCAGGCGGGTGACACGGATCCGAATAACGTCGACGTCGACTCGCTGTACCCGTCGTACGGCAAGAAGGCGCTCGATGACCTCATCAATGCAAAGATCGTTCAACGCGAGGCCGACCGCCTTGCGCTTGGCGCGTCGACCGAGGAGATGCGACAGCGGATCGTGTCCATGTTTACGGCGCAGACCGGCGTATGGATTGGCGAGCAGGAGTATCAGACGCGTGTCCGGATGCAGGGACTGACCGTCGAAGCGTTCGAGAAGGACATCGCCGACTCGATCACGGAAGAGAAGGTGCGGAACTTCCTGACAGCGGGTCTCACCGTCTCGGACCGCGAGATCGAAGAAGACTACCGGCGCACGAACACGTCGATGAAGCCGACCTACGTGCTGGTTGCGCCAAAGCTCGACGCCGTGCCGCCCGCGACCGAGGACGAGCTGCGGGCATATTTCGGCGACCACAAGGCGGACTTCGCGATCACACAGCAGCAGCGAAAGATCAGCTATGTGTTCATCGACCAGGCCGCGCTCGGCGCGACGATCAACGTTCCGGACGAGGAGCTGAAGCAGGATTACGATCCGACCAAGTACGTGACGGCGCTCCACGTCGCGCAGATCGTGCTCAAGGTACCGTCGCCCGGCGAGGACGGGAACGTCCGCAAGAAGGCCGACGAGCTCGCCGCGAAAGCGCGCGGCGGCGCTGACAAGCCGGCCGAGGACTTTGGCGAGCTCGCAAAGGCGAACTCCGAGGACGACGCGACGAAGGCGAACGGCGGCGACGCCGGCAACCTCGAGAAGAGCACGCTGGCGAACGGAGACTCGCGGGAGCGTCTTTTCGCGATGAACGTGGGCCAGATCGGCGGACCGCTCAAGGTCGGGCAGACATACGTGATCTACAAGATCCTCGGACAGACCGTTCGTCCGTTCGAGGACGTCAAGGGCGACCTTCTGGCGGCCGCGCGCACGCGAAAAGCGTATTCGAAGGGTGTCGAGCTTGGTCAGCAGGTAGAAAACGATCTCAAGGCCAAGAAGGACATCCAGGCGGTCGTCAACGATCTGAACGCGTCGATCGCCGCGGCGGGCGGCCAGCCGGTTGCGTCGGTCCGCGAGACGCCGTTCATCCTGCCCGGGGACCAGGTCCCAGGACTTGGCGCGAGTCCGCAGTTCGATTCCGAAATCACGGCGCTCGCCAGCGTCGGCGACGTCGGTGCGGTCGTCGGCATGACCGGCGGCTTTGTCGTGCCGATGGTTGCCGAGATTCGCGAGCCGCACGAGGCGACGTTCGAAGAGGTCCGCGATCGTGTTGTCGCGGCACGTCAGAAGGACCGTGCCCGCCAGGTTGCTCGCGACATCGCGACACAGCTTGCGACGGCGACGGATCCTGCCGACCTGATCGCCAAGTCCAAGGCGGCGGGCTATGACGCCAAGACCCAGGAGAACTTCAAGGCGGGTGGCACGCTTCCGGACCTGCAGGCGTCGGATCTGCTCGACAGCCGGCTGCTCGCGCTTACGGCGAACTCGGTCGACAAGACGCCGGTCGACATGCCGGAAGGCTTCATCGTCCTGGCCTGCGCCGATCGTAAGGATCCCGACATGGGCGACGGGTTCAACCAGCAGCGCGACTCGATTCGCGACCGGCTTCTTGCGACCAAGCAGGGTCAGTTCTACGTCGACTACATGAAGGGCGTGCGCAAGCAGCTCGAGGAGAGCGGCGCGATCGAGATCTACCAGGACACGATCGATCGCGGGTTCGACATCGGCGGAGTCGACAATTCGGAAGAGCCGGTCGACGAGA